>NZ_JBHWEB010000006.1:164736-166318 GCF_042734395.1 Amycolatopsis sp. NPDC059657
GGCCTAGGTGTTCCCTCGTGGTCACCGCGGTGACCACGAGGGAACACCTAGGCCGTCGTCGAGATGTTGAGAACGGCGGCGGTCGGTGAGCGACCGGCAAGCCGGAAGTGGACCATTTTGCCCTCCCGGCCTGAGGATGCCTCGCCGGTTCCGCTCAGGTGGAACAGGCTGATGTCGTCGGAGACGGTGACGCTCTGGTCGGTCACGACGACCCTGAACTTGTGCCCTCCCACCGTGAACTCGACCGTTCCCGAGACCTCGACCTGGCATTTCCCGCTTTCGCACGCCTTGACGTCCGTGCCGTTGCTCGCGGCTGGCAGCGGTGTCGGCGTCGGCGGGGGAGCGTTGAGCGGCGTGCATCGCGGCGCGAGATCGTAGGCCGCCGCGAGCTGGGGGAGCCGCCCGGCGAGCGCGGGGAGGCCTTGCGCTTTCGGTTTCACCGAGTCGAGCACCGCACTGGCCTTGGCGAGCTGGCTCTTCAGCTCGGCGATCGGCTGATCCATGGCGCCGCCGAAGCTGGTTTGCGGCAGCTGTCCCTTGGCCGCTTCGAGCGCGGCCAGCAGGTCGGCTTTGAAGGCGTCCGCCTCCGGGATGCCGGTCGGGGTGAGCGCCCCGAGCGGCTGCGCGATCGACGTGACCTGGGTCGAAGCCGACCCGATGGCGTGGGCCAGCTCCGCGCCGGCGAATTGCGCGAACCGCGGGTCGTCGGAGATCGGCGACCCGTCGACGCGCAGACCTTCCACCGCTTTCGTGGTCAGGCACAGCGTGTCCGCCCAGCCGACCAGCACCCGCTTCGGCGCGTCGGACGGGCCCACCGGCGCGCACGCGGGCGCGAGGTCGTAGGACGTGACGATGGCGGGTGTCCTCTTGACCATGTTGTCCAGGTCCGCCCTGGGTTTTCCGAGCGTGCCGACCGCCGTCGCCACCTGCTTGGCCTTGGCGAGCTTCTGGTCGTCCGGCGCGGTCCGCGTCGCCGAGTCGCCGCTCGGCGGGAGCTTGAGACCGTCGAGCGCCTTCAAGAGCCCCGCGACGTGCGCGTCGGCCTCGGCGATGCGCGACGGTTGCAACTCCTTGAGTGACTTCGTCGCGTACTCGACAGAGCTCGCGGTCCGGTCGAGGTAGTTCAGCGCGTTCATCCCGGGCAGCCGCGGATCGGTGCCGCCCGAGATGTCGCGATCGGAGGTCGAGGCCTCCGCCTGCAGCCGCTCGAGTGACGTCGTGGTCAAGCACAGTGTGTCGGCCCAGGTGACGAGCGCCCTGGTGACCTGGCCAGGCGGCGGCACCGCCGGTTGGCCAGGCGTGGTCGCCGAGCAGCCCGCGGCGAGCAGACAGGCCAGCGCCGCGAGCTGCCCCCTTTTTCCTTGACTGACAAGCATGTGCCACCTTCCCGTGTCGCGGGTGAGGGTAGCCACGCGCCGCTGGGAGGGGTCCCGTCAGCATCCCGCCGGGGTTTGGTGAAGGAGTCCCTCACCCGCTGCTCGGTGGTCGTGAGTGGTATTGCCGGTTGTGTACGCCAGAAACACAAAACGAAACCCTGGGGTGTAGGGGTGGTATGGGGGGGGGGGGGGGGCGCGTTAAATGG
>NZ_JBHWEB010000007.1:0-22287 GCF_042734395.1 Amycolatopsis sp. NPDC059657
GTACGGCCGGTTCTAACCGGCCGTACCACTCACGACCCCTTTCCCGTGAATTCATGCCGATCAAATGCGTGCGTTCCTCACGAAATGCGGTGTTCGCGAGCGGTCTCTCTTCTGGACTGCGCGATTGTTCCCGGTCCCGGGGTTTCCCGCTGAACTGGCTGTACTTTGGCCGCAGGCTTCGAAAACGCCGCGTTCTGGGGAGAGCGGGCGTGCGCGAAGAGTGAAACCACCCAGCGACGAACCAGCGCAGAAGGGGGACGGGTCATGCCCGCGACTTCGGATCTCGATCAGGTCATCGAGAAGTACGCCACTGGGAGCTTCACGGACGCCACGCCGTTGCTGGCGGCGGGAATCGAGTCGTTGGCGCTACTGCGGCTGGCGGTCGAGGTGGTGGCCGACGAGGACGCCGAGATCGACCTCACCAGCCTCGTCGACGTGCGGACCATAGGGGACCTCAAGGTCTGGCTGACCGAGCTGGCGGCCGCCGCATGACGAACCAGGGCTTCCCTCTTACCGGGTCGCAGCAAGGGCTTCTCGTTGTGCACAACCGGGCCGCGGGGCAGCCCGTCTACAACATGCTGGTCCGGTTCGACCTCGATCCGGACCATGACGCGACGCGGGTCGAGGCCGCGATCGCCGCGATGGTCGCCACGCAGCCCGCGCTGCGGCAGACGTTCGGTGTGCTGCCCGAGATGCACGCGCGGCTCACGCCCGCCACTCCTGCCGTGCCGTGTGAACGGGTGATCGTGGCGCCCGCCGAGTTCGAGGAGGCGGTCGCGACCACCTCCCAGCGGATCGGCAGGCCCGAATTCGACCTGGAGAACGGGCCCGCCTACCGGTTCGCCACCGTGCGCGCGAGTGATGACAGCGCGTCGGTGATCCTGCTGGCCGACCATCACATCGTCCTCGATGGACTCTCCGTCGGGCCGATGGTCGGTGACCTGGAACGGATGCTGACCGAGCCGCTCACTGAAACAGAGATCGCCGCCAAGGTGGAGCTGCGAGAACGCGCCTACCTCAAGGAAATGGCGGCTCAGCAACGCGCGAGCACGTCGGAGGCGGCGCTCGAGCGGTCCGCGGCGTGGGCGGAACGACTCCGTGCGGTTCCGCCGCTGGAGCTGGCGCCCCGGCCGGGGCGGCCCACCCAGACCTCGTTCAACGGGGCACGCGTGCGGTGGCAACTCGACGACACGGAAGCCGCCGCGCTCACCCGCGCCTGCCAAGAACTCAATGTCTCGCCGTTCGTGCTGTTCACCGGGATCTACGGCGCGGTGCTCGCGCGCCACGGCAATGTGCCGGAAGTGCTTGTCGGCAGCCCGTTCCTGGCCAGGCGGACCATCGGCGCCTTCGATCTGTGCGGGTTCTTCGTCAACACGCTGCCGGTGACCATCGGGGTCGACTGGCAGCGCCCTGTCGCCGATCATCTGTCCACTGTGGTCAATGGCGCGATCGACTTCTGCCGCTCCAACACCGATATCAGCTTCACCCAGCTCGTCGCGGATGTCCGTCCGGATCGGACGACGAACCGGAACCCGCTGTTCTCCGCCATGGTGGCAATGCAGGACACGTTCACTGCACGGCCCGACGGACCCGTCCGCCGGGTCACCGAACCCGGAAACGACACCGCCAAGTTCGACCTGTGGCTCGGCTTGACGCCGGTCGACGGCACGTGGCTGCTGGAACTGGAGTACGACCAGGAACTGATCGCCCCCGCCGTCGCCGACGACCTGCTCACCTCGCTGCGCACCGCGCTGCGGCGCGCGTGGGAAGACGGCTCCCGGCCGCTGGCCGACCTGTTCGCCGACGCCTCCACCGCGGCCAGCACCCGGTCCGACGGCTGGCGTGCCCAGCCGCGGTACCCGACGCTGGTCGAGGGTGTCGAAGCGACCGCGCTGCGGACCCCGGACGCGATCGCCATCGACGAACCCGGACGGCAGGTGACCTACGCGGAACTCGTGGCCGCCGTGGAGCGCGCTTCCGGCGGGCTCGCCGAGCGTGGCATCGGCCGCGGTGACCTGGTCGGACTGGCGGGAGACAACCTCGTCGACGCCGTCACCGCGGTGCTGGCGATCCTCCGCCGCGGCGCGGCTTTCCTGCCACTGGACGAAAACCTGCCCAAGGAACGCCTGACCTACATGGTCGGCAAAGCGGAATGTCGCCTTGTCGCCGGGAACGAGGTCGTGCCGGGCGTGTCGGCCGTGGCCATCAAGGAACTCGCCGAGGCCGAACCCGGCGAGGCGCAGGGCGACCCGGACGCGGCGGTCTACGTCATGTTCACGTCCGGCTCGACCGGGACGCCCAAGGGTGTCCAAATGGGACAGCGCTGGCTGACCCGGCTGGCCGCCTGGCAGGTCGACGCGCTGCGCATGGACCACGACACCCGCTTCCTCCAATACGCGCCGCTCGGGTTCGACGTGTGCTTCCAGGAGATACTGCCGACCCTGCTCAGCGGTGGCACGGTGATCTCGCGGGGTGAGGCCGACCGGCGCGACTTCGCCGCGGTGTTGAAGCGGATCGCCCAGTCCGAGGCCACGCACGTCTACCTGCCGGTGGCGGCGTTGCGCCCGCTGGTGTTGCACGCGCTCGACCGGGGCATCCGCCTGCCCGCGCTGCGCAAGCTCTGTGTATCGGGTGAGCAGTTGCTCGTGGACGAGCAGTTGCGCGAGTTCTTCGTGCAGCACCCGCACTGCGAGCTCGTCAACCACTACGGTCCCACCGAAACCCAGGCCGTGACCACGCGCCGCCTGTCCGCCGCGGACGCGGTGTGGCCGGTGCACGTGCCGATCGGCACGCCGCTGCCCGGCGTCGCCGCGTACGTGGTCGACGCGACCGGGCACCTGGCGCCCGCCGGTGTCTCCGGCGAGCTGTACCTCGGCGGAGACTGCCTTTCCGACGGCTACCGCAATGATCCGGCGCTCACCGGGGAACGATTCGTGCCGGACACCTTCGCCGGCTCGGGCCTGATGTACCGCACCGGAGACCTGGTGGTCCGCGACCACCGCGGTGAGCTGATCTTCCTCGGCAGGCTGGACACCCAGGTGAAGATCCGGGGAAACCGGGTCGAGCTGTCCGAAATCGAAGCGGTGGCGACCCGCGTGCTCGGCGTCCGCCAGGCCGTCGCGCTGGTGCACGGCGAAGGCGCCGCCAAGGAGATCGCGCTGCTGCTGGTCCCGCATCCCGGCGCGACCCCGGATCCGGAACGGGTGCGCACCCACATCTCGGCGACACTGCCCGAGTACATGCGTCCACTGTGGATCTTCACGGTGGACGCGATCCCGGCGACGCCCACCGGGAAGACCGACCGCAGGGCACTCGGCCGGGTCCTCGACGAGCTGCTCGCCGCCCACCGGCAGGTCGAAGCCCCGGTGGCGGAGTACGAGAGCGACCTCGAACGCGAGCTCGCCGCGCTGTGGGCACGCGTGCTCAAGACCGACGGCATCCTCCGCGACCGGCCGGTGCTGGAGTACGGCGCGCATTCGCTGAACATCTTCACCACCTTCGCGGAGATCCAGCAGACGTACGGGGTCACGCTGACGATGGGCGAGTTCTTCGCGTCGCCCACGATCGCGACACTGGCCTCGCTGATCCACTCGGCCCAGGAGGACGAATGACGACCACGACGGATTCCAGCAGGCTTGTCCCGTTGGTACGCAAGGGATCCCGCCCCTCGGTGGTGTTGCTTCCCGGCGCGGGCGGCGGCCTCGGTTACTACCTCCGGCTGGCGGGTTTCCTAGGGAAGACCCGGAATGTGTACGGAATCCGGGCGTCGGGACTGGTCGCGGGCGAGGGTACCGAGAACCGCGTCCCCGACATGGCCGACTCGGTGGTCAAGGTGCTGGACAACGCCGGGATCGAGCCGGACGTGGTGCTCGGCTGGTCGATGGGCGGCGTGATCGGCTGGGAGACGGCTCTCCGGCTGGCCGAGCGTGGCGTCAAGCCCTCGCTGGTGCTGATGGACAGCTCGCCGTTCAACTTCGCCGCGGGCGACGGGTTCGCGGACTGGCTGCTGGACAAGATCGGCGCCATGCTCGGCCCCCGCCCCGACGAGGAGGCCGCGGCGCGGGTGAAGCGCGTGCTGGAAGGCCAGCTGACCGCGTTGTCGGACAACAAGGTCGAGCGCGAGTACGCGGGCCGGGTGCTCTACTTCGCCTGCGCCGAGCCCGCGGACGCACGAGAGCTGAACCTGGCCGCCTGGCGGCAGCTGGCGCCCGACCTGACCGAACACCAGGTGGACGTCGATCACTACTCGATCGCCAAGCCGGAGAACTTCCCCGCGTTGCAGGACGCGCTGGCGTCCTTCCTCAACACCTGACATTTGGAGTCTGCCGTCATGACCACTCGTTCGCTCTTCGACTGGTTCCACGCTTCGGCGCTGGCGTACCCGGACAACGTGGCGCTGGAGGTCGGCGCCGAGATCTACACCTACCGCGAGCTGCTGGGCGCGGTGGAGCAGGTCTCGGGGGCGATGCGAGCCGCGCATGACGGCACGCTCAAGCGGATCGGGCTGCTGACCGCGCGCAGCACGCCCGGCTACATCTCCTACCTGGCGGCGCTGCGGCTCGGCGCGACCGTGGTGCCGATGAACCCGGCCAACCCGGCCGCCCGCAACCTCGGCATCACCGCCGAGGCGGGGCTCGACCTGACGATGGTCGACGACAGCGCGGGCGACGGCGCGGCGGAGTACCGGGAGCACGCCGGTGTCGAAATCCTCGACCTGACCGGTGACAGCTGGAAACGGTACCTGGAAACGGATCCCTCGCTGGTGGTCCCGGCGATCGTGGAGCCGCACCCCGACGACCCCGCGTACCTGATCTGCACCAGCGGCACCACCGGCCGACCGAAAGGCGTGCCGATCACGAACGCCAACCTCCACGGGTTCCTGTCCGAGGTGGCGAAGCGGTACCGGTTCGGGCCGAACTCACGTGGCGCGCAGACGTTCGAGCTGAGCTTCGACGGGCACGCGCTCGCCATGTTCGGGACGTGGGGCGGCGGTGGCGCGGTGGTCGTCGCGCAGCGCCACGACGTGCTCGCGCCGGTGAAGTTCATCAACACCAAGCGCTTGACGCACTGGATGTCCGTGCCGTCGCTGATCTGGTTCGCCAAGCGGCTGCGCGCGCTGGGCCCCGGCAGCATGCCGACGCTCGAGCTGAGCTCGTTCGGCGGCGAGGCACTCACCGTGGAACACGTCCAGGCCTGGACCACGGCGGCGACGAACACCGCGGTCATCAACTGCTACGGGCCGAGCGAGTGCGCCTGCATCGTCACCGCCTACGAGGTGCCCGCCGATCCGGCGGACCGGGTGGAGACCTCGAATGGCTCGCTGCCGATCGGAGATGTCTTCCCCCGCTTGGAATACGCGTTGCTCGACGAGGACCTCCGGCCGTCCGACGACGGCGAGCTCTGCATCCGCGGTGATCAGCGGTTCCCCGGTTACCTCGACCCCGCCGACAACATCGGCCGCTTCGTGTCCATTGAGGACGGTCAGGTGACGGTCTACGACGGCAGCACCCCGCTCACCGCGAAGCACTGGTACCGCACCGGGGACCGGATCCGCCGTGAGAACGGCGAACTCGTGCACCAGGGCCGCGTCGACCACCAGGTGAAGGTGCTCGGCAACCGGGTGGAGCTCGGCGAGATCGAGAGCTCGCTGCGCAGGCACGCCGGCATCTCCGAGGCCGTGGTCGTCACGATCCCCGCTTCGGACGGCGAGGTCGACCTGCACGCCTTCTACCTCGGCGAGCAGCTGACCGACGACGAGCTGGTCGCGCTGGTCTCCGATCTGCCGAAGTACATGCGGCCGCGTGGCTTCCACCACCGCGACGGATTCCCGGTCACCGACAACGGCAAGGTCGACCGCCGTCGGCTCGTCGACGCCTTCCTCGGCCGCTGAGAAGGGAGCCGATCGTGCACTCGGGGGTGGAACACGAGACGACCACCGCGACGCCGTCGCAGGCGGCGATGTGGTGGTTGCACCAGCGCGCCAAGGACAAGTCGGTCTACCACATCACCTGGCGGCTGGTGGCCGGGCGCGCGATCGACCAGGCCGCGCTGGCGACCGCCTGGCAGTGCGTGGCCGACCGGCACGACGTGCTGCGGACCTCGGTGGTGCGGTCCGGCGAGGACGTGCAGCTTCGGGTTCAGCCCAAGCTGCGCGTTTCCGTCGGCCGGGTCGAAGCGGATGAGCCTGGCACGGACGAGTTGCTGGGACTGCTCGCCGAGGAAGCGCAGCAACAGCCGATGTCGCTCGAGGAGGCGCCATTGGCCAGGCTCGCGTCCGTCCGGCTCGGCGACCGGCACGAACTCCTGCTCACGGTCCACCACCTACTCCTTGACGGCTGGGGGCTCCAGCTGCTGGTGGAAGACCTGTCCACCGCGTACGCCGCGGCCGTCGAGGGCCGGGAGCCCGAGTTCGAAACCGAGCCTGAGCCGTTCCACCGGTACGCGGCCCGCCAGCGAGCGGGCGCGCCATGGACGGCCGACGTCGAGTACTGGCGTGAGCGGCTGGACGGCGCGTCCGCCACAACGGTCGCCCCGAGCACCGACGCCGAGTTCGTGCCCGGTGCTCCCGGCGTGGTGTTCCGGCACACCTTCGGCGAACCGGCCACCGCCGGGATCGCGGCGCTCGCCAAGCGCACCTACGCCACCCCGTTCGCCGTGTTCCAGGCCGCCATGCACATCGTGCTCGCCCGCGGCGGCGCCGGGCCGGACGTCACGATCGGCACGGAGCTGGCCAACCGGATGACCCCGCAGGAACAGGGCGTCGTCGGCTATCTGGCCAACCTGTGCCTGTCGCGGGGGCACGTCGCCGACACCGACACCGTGGCAGGCGTCGTGACCGCCGCCCGTGACGACGCGTGGGCGACGATCGCGCACCAGGCCGCGCCCTACCCGGTCGTTTTCGGTGCCCTGCCTGAGGAAACCCGGCACCGGCTGACCGACGACTGCCCGGTCGGGCTGAGCCATCTCGGGCCGATCGGGACCGGGCTCGCGCTCGGCGACATCGAACTCGCGCTCCAGCCAAGCCCGAACCGGGCGGCCAGGGCCGACTTCTCCATCTCCACCTGGGAAGCCGACGGCAAGTACCACGCGGAGGTCGAGTACAACACCGGCCGCTACGGCCGCGCTACCGCAGACGCACTCCTCGCCGACCTGGAGACCGTGCTCGCCGCCGACCCCGATCAGCCGGTCGGCGGCATCGAAGTGACCACCCGGTCCACCCCCGCGCGGACCGGCCAAGGCTCGGCCGCGGCCCCGGTGGCCCACTCCGGTTCGGACACCTGGCGGCACGTGGACGCGGTGTGGGCGGACCTGCTCGGCAAGCCGCCGGAGGGTCCCGATGTGGACTTCTTCAACGCGGGCGGCAACTCCCTGCTCCTGCTGCGGCTCAGCGCCGCGCTGGAGGACGCGACCGGGGTGTTCATCGACGCGGTGGAGTGGCTCGCCGAGCCGACCCCGCGAGCGCTGGTGACCCTGTTGACCGGCATTGAAGACGGGCCGGCCGACGCGCCTGCCACGACCACGGTTTCACTGCGCGAAGGCACCGGCCCGCACCTGCACCTGGTGCCCGGCGCGGGCGGCAGCCCCGGCGACTTCCGCGCGATCGTCGACGCGCTCCCGGCGAACTGGCGGGTGACGGCCTCACGCGAGCAGGAACCCGCGACGAGCGTCAAGGAGCTGGCCCGCCGGTTCGCGGCCGACCTGGCCGCCGAAGGGATCGAGCCGGACCTGCTCGGCGGCTGGTCGATGGGCGGGCTGGTGGCCTACGAGATGTCGTCGGAGTCCGCGAAACCGTTGGTGCTGCTGGATTCCCCGCCGCCCGTCGGGCATACGCCCGCGACGGAGGACGAGCTGTTCACCGCCTTCTCGTCGGCGTTCACCACGGGCTTGCCCGCGGTGTCCGGCGAACCGGGCTTCCGCATCCGGGTGCTCGCCGCCTGGCTGGCGGCGAGTGGGCAGCCGATCCCCGCCGAGACGCTGGAAGAGCGGTGGCACGCCTACGCCAGGCACGCCAGGCTCGGCGAGGACTACGTCGGCCCGGCGGAACTGCCGGTCACCGCGCTGGTCGTTGGCGCGGACCTCGACGAGAGCGGCTGCGAGGACTGGGCGGGCCGGTTCCGCGAGCCGACGGTGCTGCGGACCGGCGCCGATCACCACGGCGTGCTGCGGGACGAGACCGCGCGCGAGGTCGCCGCGGCGATCGCCGAGTTCGACAAGGGGCGCCTGGTGTGAACACGGGCAAGCGGGTCGTGCTGAAGATCGGCACCAGCTCCCTGATCACCGACGGCCGGGTGGATCCCCAGCGCCTCGACCGGCTCTGCGAGGCGATCCAGCGCGGGATCGCGGCGGGACTGGCGCCGGTGCTGGTGGCTTCCGGCGCGATCGCCGCCGGCCGGACCGCGTATCCGGAGATCGCGCGGTCCGGCGGTGACGCCGCCCAGCAGGTGGCCGCCGCGCTGGGGCAAGGCCTGCTCTACCCGGCGCTGCGGGACCGTTTCGCCGCCGCAGGCCTGGTCACCGGGCAGGTGCTGCTCACCCCGCACGACCTGATCGAGCCGGACTCGGGCGTCCGGGTGCGTGCCTTGTTCGACGAGATGCACCGGCACGGTTACCTCCCGATCGTCAACGAGAACGACGCGCTCGGCGTCCGCAACAACGACGTGCTCGCCGCGCTGCTCTCGGGGTTCCTCGAGGCGGAACTCCTCCTGCTGCTGACCAACGTGCCGGGGCTCTACGACGGCAACCCGATGCTGGGTGCGTCCGCGCGCCGGATCGGCCACGTGCCCGCGCTGAACGCGGAATTCGAGGCCATGGCTGGCGACTCGACCGGTGACGGCGGCACCGGTGGCATGCGGATGAAACTGGCCGCCTGCTGGATCGCCACGTATTCGGGCGTGCGGACGGTCATCGCCGACACCGCCGATCCCGCCGTGCTCATCGACGCCTACCGCGGTGTCGACGTCGGCACCGACTTCGCGCCGCGCCCGGTGCACGGCAAGCCGCCGTCGGCAGGCCGGTTGTGGCGTGCTTTCCGCACCCCGCCACGGGGCGCGATCACACTGGGGCCCGCCGGGCGGCTGGCCATCGAACACCGGCAACCGTTGCGGCGGGTGCAGATCACCACGGCGCGCGGCCGGTTCCGCGCGGGGGACGTGGTGGACCTGACCGGCCCCGACCAGCGTCTGCTCGCCCGCGGCGGCATCCGGTTCGGCGCTCAGAGCGTCGAGTTCGGCTGCGCGCCGGACACCGCGCTGCTCGCCGGTTCGGACTACGTACGCATCGGAGAGGACTGATCATCATGACCGTGCTGGACCAGTGTCAGGACGCGGTCGCGGCCTCGGCCGTGCTCAAGCGGCTGACCACCGAGAAGAAGAACGCCGTGCTGCGGGACATGGTCGAGGCCATCGAAACGCACCTGGACTCGATCATCGCCGCCAACTCCGAAGACGTCGCAGCGGCTCGTGAAGCCGGCACTTCCGCGACGCTCGTGGACCGGCTGACGCTGACCGAGCGCCGGGCGGCCGGGCTGACCGCCGCCATCCGCACGATCATCGACCTGCCCGACCCGTCCGGGCGGGTGGTGGAGGGCTGGACCAGGCCGAACGGCCTGCGCATCGAACGGGTGCTGGAACCGCTGGGCGTCATCGCGGTGATCTACGAGGCCCGCCCGAACGTCACGGCCGAGGTGGCCGCGCTGTGCCTGAAGTCGGGGAACTGCGCCATCCTGCGCGGCTCGTCGACGGCGATGCGCACCAACCGCGCGATCATGGCCGCGCTGGACACCGCGATCGCGAAGCACCCCGACGTGCCTGCCGCGACCGTCCAGCTGGTCGACGACCCATCGCGGGAAGCCGCGCTGGAACTGATGCGCGCCAAGGGTTATGTCGACCTGCTGGTGCCTCGCGGCGGCCCCGAGCTCATCGCCTCGGTCGAACGCAACGCGACCGTGCCGACGGTGATCGACGGCGCGGGCAACTGTCACCTCTACATCGACGCGACCGCGTTGCCGGAGATGGCGACCGAGGTGGTCGTCAACGCGAAGACGTCTCGTCCGAGCGTCTGCAACGCGATCGAAACCCTGCTGGTGCACCAGGATCTGGTGACCGGATGGCTGCCACAGGCGTTGGACGAGCTGGCCGCGGCGGGCGTCGAGATCCGGGGCTGCGCCCAGGTGCGCGACGCGTGGCCTAAGGCGCTTGAGGCCACAGTGGACGATTGGGCGACCGAGTACCTGGACCTCGTGCTCGCCGTCCGCGTCGTGTGCGATGTGGACGAAGCGATCGCGCACATTCGCGAGTGGGGCACCGGGAACGCCGAAGGCATCGTGGTCCAGGACATCGCGGTGGCGGCCCGGTTCGCCCGCGAGGTCGACTCCGGCAGCGTGTTCGTCAACGCCTCGCCGCGGTATTCCGACGGCGGCGAGTTCGGCTACGGCGTCGAAATCGGGGTGTCCACCCAGAAACTGCACGCGCGGGGCCCGATGGGCCTGGCCTCGCTGATGACCGCGAAGAACGTGGTCTGGGGCAGCGGGCAGACCAGGACGGTCGCCTGATGGGGAACCCGCTACGGCCCAGTTCGCTGCTGGAGAGCGTCGACCAGGCGATTTCGATCAAGTACAACAACCTGGTCTACGACCTCAAGTCGACCGGCCACGACATCATCACGCTCTCGCTCGGCGAGTCGTTCTTCGACGTGCCGGCCCCGGATTTCGACGGCATCGACCCGGCCGAGCTGCACCACTACTCCCATTCCCGCGGCCTGCCGGAGCTGCGCAGACGGCTGGCCAAGTACTACGGGGACCAGTTCGGCCTGTCGGTCGACCCCGATCACGAAATCCTGATCACCGCCGGGTCCAAGGTCGCGATCTACCTGGCGTTGCTGGCGACCGTCGAGCCGGGCGACGAGGTGCTCGTGCTCGAGCCGTTCTGGCTGAGCTATCCCACGCAGGTCCGGTTGTGCGGCGGCGCGCCGGTGATGGTGCCGCACGACGTCGACGTCTGGAAGCTGGGCGAGTACGTGACCGGCCGCACCAGGGCGATCATCGTCAACAACCCGAACAACCCGAGCGGCCACGTGTACACCGCGGCCGAGCTGGACCACCTGCACGAGCTGGCCGAGAAGCACGGCCTGCTGCTGATGGTGGACGAGGCGTACAACGAGTTCGTCGCGCCGGGCACCGAGTTCATCACCTGCGGCGCCGCCGATCCCGAGCTGCGGCACACCGTGACGCTGAACTCGATGTCCAAGAACTACGGCATTTCCGGGTGGCGGGTCGGCTACGTCATCGCCCATCACACGCTGATCGACCAGATACTCAAGGTCAACCAGCACCTGATCACCTGCGCGCCGACCCCGTTGATGCGCTACCTCGCCGATCACTTCGACACGCTCATCGAGCGCACCAGGCCGCAGATCCAGCACGTGGTCGCGCGCCGCAACGAGGTGGCGGGCTGGCTGGCCGAGCGCGGCATCGAGGTGCTGCCCGGCGAGTCGACCTTCTACCTGTTCGCCTCGCTGGGCGCCTCGAAGCTGGGATCGGACGCGTTCGCCGACCGGCTGCTACGGGAATCCGGGGTCTGCGTGGTGCCGGGGATCGCGTACGGGGACTCCTGCGACCACCACATCCGCGTCTCGGTCGGCACGGAGTCACCCGAGCGGATCCGGCGTGGCCTCGACGCGATCGCCGCGCTCATCGAAAGCACCGGGTGATGCACGTCGACCTGGTCGCGGACCTCGGTGAGGGCTTCGGCGCCTATCGAGTGGGCGACGACGCGGCCCTGCTCGACATCGTCTCCTCGGCCAACATCGCCTGCGGTTTCCACGCGGGCGATCCCCGGCTGATGGAGGAGACGGTGGCCGCGTGCGCCCGGCGCGGGATCGGCATCGGCGCACATCCCGGGTTCCCCGATCTGGTGGGTTTCGGCAGGCGTGCCATGGAGCTCACCGCCGACGAGGTGCGGACCGACGTGCTCTATCAGCTCGGTGCGCTCAGCGCGTTCACCACGGCGTGCGGGACCCGGATGCGGCACGTGACCCCGCACGGCAGGCTCGGCAACCTGGCGATGAGCGAGCGGCCGTACGCGGAAGCCGTCGTCGACGCGGTGGCCGCGTTCGACCGCTCGCTGACCATGGTCACGCAGGGCGGAGTGCTCGCCGAAACCGCTCGTAAGGCGGGGCTTCCGGTCGCCATCCTCATGCTGGCCGACCGCGGCTACCGCGACGACGGCACACTGGTGCCGCGCCGGGACCCGGGCGCGGTCATCACCGATCCCGCCGAGGTGGCCGCCAGGGTGGTCCGGGCGGTCACCGGCGGCGTGGTGCGGACCGTCACCGGCCACGACCTCCCGATCGCGTGCGACACCGTGTTGGTGCACGGCGACACCCCCGGCGCGGTCGACCTCGCGCGCGGTATCCGTGGCGCCCTGCGGGAAGCCGGTGTGGACATCGTGGGTATGCCATGAAGATCGAGCCCTACGGCGACTCGGCGCTCTTGGTCCGTCCTGGCGGGGAAAACGCGTGGCAGACCGTGCAAAGCCTCGCCGACGTGCTGACCGGTTCGGGGGTGACCGATCTGGTGGCGACCTACGACAGCCTGCTCGTCGCGTTCGACTGCGTGCTTCTCGGGCATGACGAGCTGACCTCCCGCATCCGCGGGATCGAGCTGGAAAACCCAAGCACACCAACGGTTTCCCGATGCTTTGAGATCCCGGTCGCCTACGACGGCCCCGATCTCGCGGACGTCGCCGCGGAACTCGGATTGAGCGAGGACGAGGTCGTCCGGCTGCACTCCGGGGCCGACTGGGTGGTGCGGTTCCTCGGCGCCCCGGCGGGCGCGCCGATGCTCGACGGCTCCCCGTTTCCCGCACCCGTGAGCCGCCGCCCGAGTCCGCGCACCTCGGTGCCCGCGGGCTCGGTGGCCGTCTCCGGCAGCCAAGCGGTGATCTACCCGGTGGTCTCCCCTGGCGGCTGGCGGCTGCTCGGCCGGACCCCGCTGCGGCTGGTCGACACTTCGCGCGACCCGATGGTTCCGTACCGGCCGGGCGACCGGTTCCGGTTCGTGCCGGTCTCCGGAGCGCGGCCGTGATCCGGGTGCTCCGGGCCGGGCTCGCCGCCGCCACCGACCTGGGCAGGCCCGGTTTCGCCAGGCAGGGGCTGCCCGCGGGCGGCGCGGCCGACCAGTACTCGGCCGCGGTCGCCAACATCCTGGTGGGCAACGCCGAGAACACGCCCCTGATCGAGGTGACCGCGTCGGACTTCGCCTTCACAACGGACCGGCCCGCGCTCCTCGCGGTCACGGGAGCGGCCGTGACTGTGAACGGGTCCGCTCGCCGGGCCTGGGAACCCTTGTGCGTCAACGCTCATGACCACGTGGAACTCACCAGGCTCACCGGCTTGCGCGCCTACGTCGCGGTCAACGGCGACTGGCACGTCGACCGGACACTCGGCAGTTGCGCGGCCGCACCGGAACTCGGTGTGCGCACGTGGCTGCGCGCGGGCGCGACCATCGACGTCCGTGACGGCTACCGTCCCGTCGACCACCCCGTCTTCGTACTCGGCGCCCGCGAACCCCGGCTCCCCGATCCGCTCACGATCGACATCACGGCCGGCCCGGACGCGGACGAAACCGTGGCCGCCGCGCTGACCACCGCCACGTACACGGTCAAGGCCGACAGCGACGACATCGGCGTCCGGCTGGACGGCCCGGTGCCACCCGGGGTCGCCAAGACCGACCTGCTGTCGAAAGGCGTGCCACCCGGCGCGGTCGAGCTGCCGCCCGGTGACGAACTGCTGGTGTTGCGCCGTTCCCACCCGATCACCGCGGGCTATGCGGTGATCGCGGTCGTCACCCGTGTGGGGCTGTCAACGCTGGGCCAAGCCCGCCCAGGTCAGCGGCTGAAATTCCGGCTCCGCACGATCGAGGATGCGGTCGGCGATCAACGACGGCAACGTCAAGTACTAGACGCACTGACTCGCCGGGCCCAGACCGCGTTCACCAGCGCAGGCGTCCCTTAGTGGGCAACCACCTAGCTGGAAGGACAGCGTCATGACGGAAACGCTCGAACCGCGAGTGCGGGAGTCGGCCGACCACAGCGGCCGCAACACCGCGGTGCTGGTGGCGTTCACCGCGGCCACCAACCTCGCCGACGGCGTGCTCAAGGTCGCGCTGCCGCTGATCGCGACCACGCTGACCACCTCGCCGGCGCTGGTCTCCGGCGTGCTGACCACCCTGATGCTGCCGTGGCTGTTCACCGCGCTGCACGTCGGCGTGCTGGTCGACCGCGGTGACCGGCGGAAACTGCTGTGGCTGGCCAACTTCGTCCGGGTGGCGATGGTGGGCGGGCTGCTCGCCGCGGTGCTGACCGGCACGCTGACGTTGCCGATGATCTACGCGAGCGGGATCATCCTCGGCGTCGCCGAAGTGATCGCGCTGACGGCCGCGGCCGCGCTTTTGCCCTCGGTGGTCTCCGGACCGAAACGAGAACGCGCGAACTCCTGGCTGACCGGCGCGGAAACGGTCTGCAACGAGTTCATCGGCCCGTTCCTGGGTGGCCTGCTGGTGGCGGCCGGAGCCGGGATCGTGCTCGGCACCACCGCGATCACCTACGCGATCACCGCGGCCACGCTGGTCTTCCTGATCGGCCGTTTCCGGGTGCCCAGGGTCCTCGGCCCCGGCGGCGTCGAGGAGGCCAGGCCGGCGGTACACGCGCAGATCGCCGAGGGCCTGCGGTACCTGTGGGATCAGCGCGTGCTGCGCGTGATGACCGTGCTGGTCACGGCGCTCAATTCGCTGTGGGGAGCCTGGCTGGCGCTGATGCCGCTGTTCGCCACCACGGCCATGGGCGTGGACAAGGCCGTCTACGGCCTGCTGGTGGGCGCGCTCGGCGCGGGCGGGACCATCGGCGCGCTGCTGGTGGCCACCTGCAACCGGCTCTTCGGGCGACGGCAGGTCATGCTCGGCAACATCTTCCTGACCGGCACCATGGTCGCCACCCCCGCGCTCACCACGAACGCCTGGGTGGTCGCCGCTGGCGCGTTCCTCGGCGGCCTCGGCAGCGGCCTGTGGGTGGTCAACTCCCGCACGGTCAGCCAGACACTGGTCAGCACGGCGATGATGGGCCGCTACAGCGCCACCGCCCGCCTGTTCGGCTGGGGCGCGGTGCCGCTCGGCGCCTTCCTGTCCGGCCTGCTGGCGGAGTGGGCTGGCACCCAGGTCGCGTTCGCGGCGTTCACCGTGATCGCGCTGACGGTCGTCGTCCCGTTCCTCCGGGTCTACTCCCGCCCGGTGGCCGCGGACATGGAGCGTCGCATCGCCTCGGGCGCGGAACCGACGGCGGCGGCACAATGAGATTCGTGGCCACGATGCTTGAGCTCCTCGACGCTTTCGACGACTTCCCCCAAGCCCGCACCCTGCGCGAGCGCACCTACGAAGGCCTCGGCGGCACCGTCGTCGACGTCGGCTGCGGCAGCGGACTGGCCGTCGGCGAACTGGCAGCACTCGGCGCGACGGCCATCGGCGTCGACCTCGACACCGACATGATCGAGATCGCCACCGAGCGCTGGCCCGGCTGCGAGTTCCACATCGCCGACGTCACCGACCTGCCCTTCGACGACGGCTCGCTCACCGGCTACCGCGCCGACAAGGTCCTCCACGACCTCCCCGACCCCGAGGCCGCCATCGTCGAGGCACACCGCGTGCTCGCGGACGGGGGCCGCGCGATGCTCGTCGCCCAGGACTGGGACGCGTACATGATCGACTCCGACGACCCCGAGCTCACCCGCGACCTCATCCGCGCCCGCGCGGACGGCGTCCAGCACCCGTGGGTCGCCCGCCAGTACCGGAACCTCTTGCTGGACAACGGTTTCACCGACGTCACCGCCGAGGTGCACACCATCGTCTGGACGGACGAGACAGCACTCCCGATGCTCGCCAACATCTCGGGCCGGGGCGCCTGGCTCGACGAGCAGACCGCCAGGGCCCGCGAAGACCGCCTCTTCGTCGCGGTCCCCTTCATCCTCACCACCGGGATCAAGGGCTCGTGAGTGGTATGACCGGTTAGAACCGGCCATACCACTCACGACCTCGACATTCGCGGGTCCTCGGAAGGGTCGGCGTACATGGGCGGCGGACCGTGCTCGACAGCCTCCGGCCGCAGTTCGAAATGCCAGGGTTCGTTCCGGTAGATCTGGCACAGGCCGTAGGCGGCGCCGTGCTCGAACAGCCACGCCGCGGCGGCGGGCGGCCCGATGTCGACCGCGTGTCCCGACACGTGCGCGGACGTGTCCGGGGTCGCCACCCAGCGACCGGCCTCCTCCTCCGAGCCGTATTTCGAGACGGCCTCGCGGCGGAGCTGCGCCTGGTACTGCGGGGAGCGCCAGCCGCTGTTGACGCGGAGCTCGATGCCGAAGTCCGCGGCGACGGTCGCGGCCTTCCGCAGCGCCGCGAGCAACGCGGGGTCGAGGTTGGCCACGGCCGGAATGGAGTCGAAGACCGTCACACCGGGAGGAACGGCGCCGAGTGCTGGTTCGGTATAGGTCATGCCCGTAGTCAAGGCACCGGGGCATTACCAGGGCGTATCCGGTTTTCGATATGCCGGCGATAGGGCAGGGCCCGTACCGTCCACGGTGTGCGTGTCTTGATCGTCGAGGACGAGCCCTATCTGGCGGAAGCGGTCCGCGATGGCCTGCGCCTGGAAGCCATCGCGGCCGACATCGCGGGTGACGGCGACACCGCCCTCGAAATGCTGAGCGTCAACGCCTATGACATCGCGGTGCTCGACCGCGACATCCCCGGCCCCTCCGGCGACGAGGTCGCCAAGCGCATCGTCGCCTCGGGCAGCGGGATGCCGATCCTGATGCTCACCGCCGCCGACCGGCTCGACGACAAGGCGTCCGGGTTCGAGCTCGGCGCCGACGACTACCTCACGAAGCCGTTCGAGCTGCGCGAACTCGTGCTCAGGCTCAGGGCGCTGGACCGCAGGCGCGCCCACAACCGGCCACCGGTGCTGGAGATCGCGGGCCTGCGGCTGGACCCGTTCCGCCGCGAGGTCTACCGCGACGGCCGCTACGTCGCGCTGACCAGGAAGCAGTTCGCCGTGCTCGAGGTGCTCGTCGCCGCGGAGGGCGGTGTGGTCAGCGCCGAAGACCTGCTGGAACGGGCGTGGGACGAGAACGCCGACCCGTTCACCAACGCCGTGCGCATCACGGTCTCGGCACTGCGCAAACGGCTCGGCGAACCCTGGCTGATCGCCACGGTGCCCGGCGTCGGCTATCGCATCGACGCCGATGGCTAGGGCGCGCGGGCTGAGCGTCCGCCTCAAGCTCACCCTCAGCTACGCGGGCTTCCTCATGCTCGCCGGTGTGTTGCTGCTCGCGGGCGTGCTCGTCTTCTACCTGTACTTCCTGCCCGACGGCTGGATCAGCACCGACGCCACCATGTTCTGGATCAACCGCTCGCTCCTCATCCGCGCCTTCTTTCCGTTCATGGGCCTCGTGCTGATCTTCCTGCTGGTCTTCGGCGTGCTGGGCGGGTGGCTGCTCGCCGGCCGGATGCTCGCGCCGCTGACCCGCATCACCGAGGCCACCCGCACCGTCGCGAAAGGACGGTTCTCGCACCGCATCCGGCTGCCCGGCCGCAGCGACGAGTTCCGCGAACTCGCCGATGCCTTCGACACGATGCTCGGCAGGCTCGAAGCACACGTCGCCGAGCAACGCCGCTTCGCCGCCAACGCGTCCCATGAGCTGCGCACCCCGCTGGCGGTCTCGCGGACGCTGCTCGACGTGGCCAGGACCGAGCGCGACCACGACGAACTCCTCGAGCGCCTTCACGTCGTCAACACCAGGGCGATCGATCTCACCGAGGCCCTGCTTCTGCTCAGCCGTGCCGATCAGCGGGCCTTCACCATCGAACCCGTCGACTTGTCTCTTAAGGCCGAGGAAGCCGCTGAAACGCTGCTAGCCCTCGCGGAGGAGCGCGGAGTCACCATCGAGACTTCCGGCGACGTGGCACTCACCGTCGGCTCGCCCTCGCTCCTCCTGCAGCTGACCACGAACCTTGTGCACAACGCGATCGTGCACAACCTGCCCGAGCAGGGCACCGTCCTGGTCACGACCTACGTTCGCCCCGAGACGGTGGAGCTCACCGTCGAGAACACCGGCAAGCGGATTTCGCTGGATCTGGCCGCCACATTGATCGAGCCGTTCCAGCGCGGCACCGAACGCGTCCGCAGCGATCACGTGGGCGTCGGCCTCGGCCTGGCGATCGTCAACAGCATCACCCGCGCACACGACGGCACCCTCGCCCTCACCCCGCGAGCCTCCGGCGGGCTCACCGTCACCGTGCGATTGCCCGCCGCTCGGTGACCGCGGCGAGCACGTGCCTGGCCAGCACGACGTCCGCGTCGGACGCGCCCGCCGCCGACGCTCGCGCAGCCATCGCCCCGAGCCGCGCGGGATCGGTGAGCACCGGGATCAAGGTGGCCTCGACCCAAGCCGGGTCCAGCGCGGCGTTGTCGACGAGCAGCGCCCCGCCCGCCGCGACCACCGGCTCGGCGTTCAGCCGCTGCTCGCCACCGCGCAACGGCAGCGGGACGTACGCGGCAGGCAGCCCGACAGCGGCCAGTTCGGCACACGTCATCGCCCCCGAGCGGCAGACCACGAAGTCGGCCGCCGCGTAGGCGTACCGCATCTCGTCGACGTACGGGACGACGACGTAGGGCAGGTCGCCATCCGGCACCTCCACGGCGTGCCGCGCCCCGGTGATGTGCAGGACCTGCACCCCCGTCGCCCGCAACGCCGCGGCCGCGCCGGACACCGCGTCGTTGATCGCCTGCGCGCCTTGCGAACCACCCGTGACCAGCAGCACCGGCCCGCCGGGGCGCAGGCCGAACCGCCGCCGCGCCGTCTCGCGCAGCGCGGCCCGGTCGAGCCCGGCGATCGCCTGCCGCAACGGGATCCCGATGGCGGTCGCGTGCGCCAGCCGGACGCCCGGCGCGGCGGTGAACACGCGCGTCGTCATCCGCGCGGCCATCCGGTTGGCCAAGCCTGGCTTGGCATTCGCCTCGTGGACGACGATCGGCAGTCCCCGCCGCCGCGCGGCGAGGTAGGCCGACATGGCGACATAGCCGCCGAAACCCACCACGACCTCGGCGCGCACCCGGTCGAGCACCGCGACGGCCGCCCGTGCCGAATCGGCCAGCCTGCCCGGTGTCCGCAGCAGTGCCGGGTTCAGTGCACGGGGCAGCGGCACCGGCGGGATGAGTTCGAGCGGGTAGCCGCGGGCCGGGATGAGCGTGGTGTCCAGCCCGCGGACCGTGCCGAGTGCGGTGATCTCGGCCTCGGGCTCCAGCCGTCGCAGCGCGTCGGCGAAGTTCATCATGGGCTCGATATGCCCGGCCGAATGCCCGCCCGCGACCACGACACGCGGTGCGGTCACGCCGTCTGCCCGATGGGAAAGTCGAAATACGAGTCCGGATACGGTTCGTCCCGCAGTGTGTAGTGCCACCATTCGCGGTCGTAGCGCCGGAACCCGCAGTCCTCCATGATGGTGCGGAGATGCCGCCGGTTCGCCGACTCGGTCTCGGTGATCCCGCTCGCGCCGTGATGGGAGATCGCGTCCATCAGGTCGTGGTCACCGCCCATGGCCGCCAGTTCGCCGGAGTCCAGGTGATAGAGCGTCAAGTCGACGGTGCTGCCCCGGCTGTGCCCCGATTTCGCGGCCACGTAACCCTTTTCGAACATCTCGGTCTTGTCGATGTTCGGGTAGTGCCGCGACTTGGTCCGGCCGTCCTCCGGCCGCCGCGACCACCGCAGGAAGTCGTCCACGGCACGCTGCGGCCGGTAGCCGTCCCACAGCAGCAGACCAAAACCGAGCGACTCGGCCTTTTCCCGCGCGTTCTCCAAAGCCGCGCACAAGGCCCGCGTGCCGACCACCCGGTTCACCAGATATCCGTCCACCGGCTTACCGGTGAAGTTGTCCCAGGTGGCGTACTTGGCGTCCCACCGGATTCCCGGCGCGACCTCGTCCACGAAGACGAAACCTTCGTTCACTGCAACTTTCCCGTCAGCGCCAGCGAGATCATCCGGTCGATCACCTCGCCGAGCGGCAGTCCCGCGGCGGCCATCATCCTCGGATACCGGCTGTACGAGGTCAACCCCGGCATGGTGTTGACCTCATTGAGCGCCACGGTCCCATCCTCCCTCAGGAACATGTCCACGCGCGCCAATCCCCTGCACCCGAGCGCGCGATAGATGGCCTTCGCCGTCTCCTGGACAAGCGCGCGTGCCTCCGCCGAAATGTCCGCGGGGACGATGAACGTCGAGTTCTCGGAACCACTTTCGGGATTGTCCTCCTGATGGATCTTGAAGAACCCGTGCGAGAGCGCGACCCGGTCCAGCTCCCCCGCGATGAGGTCCAGCTCGTTCCCCAGGATGGAACAGCCGATTTCGCTGCCCGCGACAGCCTCCTCGATCAACACCTTCGAGTCGTACTGCCGCGCGACCTCGACCGCACCCGGCAGTTCTTCCGCGCTGGAAACCTTGCTGACGCCAAAAGAAGACCCCGAACGAGCAGGCTTCACAAAGACGGGATACGTGAACTGGCCGGGATCGACGGTTTCGCCCAGCGCGACAGTCCAGAAGTTCGGCGTCGCGATCCCCGCGCTTTCGACGACCAGGTAGGTCAGCGACTTGTCCATGCACAGAGCGGAACTCTGCACATCACAGCCGACGTAGGGAACGCCGGCCAGTTCGAGTAAACCCTGCACCGCGCCGTCCTCGCCGAGCCTGCCGTGCAGCACGGGGAACACGACATCCAGCCCGATCGCCCGGTACTGCCCGTCCTCCAGCACCAGCAACCCGCGGACACCGCTGTCCGGCGACAGCACGACCGGACGGCCGCCGTCCTCCCAGCCCGTGGCGGGCCCGTCACAAAGCTTCCAAGCCCCGGTCTTCGTGATCCCGATCCAGATCGCCTCGTATTTGTCGGCATCGAGGTGCTTCGCGACCTCTTGCGCGGACTTGACCGAGACGGGATGTTCCTCGGTAGCGCCCCCGAAGATGATTCCGACCTTCACCCTATCCATGCTGTTCTCCACTTTCAAAAGTCAGGCAGTTGATGAGACTGTTCTCGACGGTGTCACTCAGCGCGTGATCCGTGTAATAGGCGGTGTGCGGACTGATCAGCACATTCGGCATCCCCTGCAGCCGCACCAGCGGCTCGCTTTCCAGCGGCCGATCTCGCCAGTCGGCGTAGAAGATCCCTTCCTCGCCCTCGATGACATCCAACGCCGCACCGCCCAGCTTCCCGCTTTCCAGCGCGTCAACGAGAGCCTGGGCGTCGATAAGCGGCCCGCGCCCGGTATTGACAACGAACGCGCCGTCTTTCATCTGCGCGATCCGCCGCCGATCCAGCAAATGGTGCGTGTCCGCGGTGAGCGGGGTATGCAACGTGACAATGTCGCTCAACTGCACCAGTTCGTCGAGCGGAACGTAGTCGGCGGAGTTCTGGGGAAGACAGTCGTAGGCCAGCATCCGGCAGCCGAAGCCCCTCAGCCGATCCATGACCGCGACGCCAATGCGTCCCGTTCCGATCACGCCGACAGTCAGATCGCGCAGTTCTTTCCCGCGCACCTCATGCAGCCGGTAGTCATGGACATCCGCACGCCTGAGGGTCGATTTCGCGTTCCGCACCGCCATGAGCATCAACATCACGGTGTAGTCGGCGACACTGTCCGGCGAATAAGCGACATTCCCGACGGAAATCCCGACGCTCCCGGCGTACTCCACGTCGATATGGTTGAACCCGATGCTCCTCGTGGAGACGTACGCGACGCCGAGCCTGCTGAGCGCGAGCAGGGTCGCATTCGTGATCCGCGTCTTGTGCCCGACGCTGATACACCGATTCCCGGCCGCCAGCTCGACATTGGCCTCGCTCACCGCGTCCTCGGTGATGGTCGGCAGCACACCGCAGCGAGGCGCCAGCTCCCGGAACAGGACGGCCTCATCCCGCCCGCACCCGTAGATCGTGATCCCCATCGCCGTACCGGCCGAGGCCGACGGCGACCGCGTGCGAAGCCCCGCCGTCCGCCCCAGTTCGCTGTAGATCATGCCGCCCAGCCAACCCGGCCCGGCGTTGCCACCACGTATCCGCTTTTCGATACGCCCGCAATATGCTACCGCCCAGTAACATCCACCCGCCCACCGCTGAGGGTCGTGAGTGGTACGGCCGGGGGTATAAGGGGGGGCTAAACAAAACAGGAGGGTTTGTGGACACCCCCCAGACCCAAAAGTAGT
>NZ_JBHWEB010000007.1:22297-144989 GCF_042734395.1 Amycolatopsis sp. NPDC059657
ACACCTCTCAACCGCTGCCTGGGGTGGTGGGGGGGGTTTTTTTTTTTATAACAGCCCCGCTGGGGTGGGGGCTCCGGCGTTCCCACCCCGGCCGTACCACTCACGACGGTCCGTTTACGTCACCACGGCAAGACAGCCTTGATGGCAGCCGAGATCGGTTCGAGGTCGGCGACCATCCCGTCGAGCTCGCCGGCGGTCAGCGCGTTGTACGGCGCCTCCGCGAGCCGGTCGGTCAGCGCCTCGACGCGTCCCTTCGTGGCCCGCCCTTCAGCGGTGAGCCGGCCGTCGTCCCCGACGAGGCCGCGGGCGCGCATGCCGTCGATGACCGCGGCCAGCTGCGCGGCGGGGAGATGGTGCACACGGCCGAATTCCGCGGCCGGCATGTCCGCCGACAGGGCGTGCAGCACGTGGCACTCCGTCCCGCCGACACCCTCGGCCACCAGAGCGACCGTGTGGCCGTCGCCGCGGTGCTCGCGGAGCAGGGTGGCCGCGTGCCACAGCCGGGCCACGGGCTCCTCCGGCACCGGGAGCGCCCGCAGCGCGGCGAAGAGCGCGCGCCCCTCCACCGGCGCGCTGGTCGCCGCCCTCAGCAGCAGGTCCCCGGCACGCACGACACCGGGGCCGTCGGCGAGGTCTCCGAGCGTCCGCCGCAAGGCCGTGGCGCATCCCCGCTCGCGGGCGGCCAGCGCCGCTTCGGGCGTGGTCAGCTCCCAGACCCGCGGGAGGTGACGTGCCACCTCACCCGGTGCGAAGTTGTAGAAGACGGCGTGGACGACCTCGGCGGGCATCGAACGGCCGAACGGCGCGGCCCGCCCCGCGAAGTAGGCGTCCCACTGATTGCGCAGGCCCAGTGCCATCAGGTCGTCGTCCGATCCGTCGACCAGGTAGGGCACCAGGCCGATCGGCTCGATCAGGTCGTACATGCGGCGGGCTACGGGTTCCTGGTGCGACATCTCATCCCCTGTGTTCGTGGTGGCGCCCTCGTGGCGGCCGGTCACCTACTCCACGAACGGCCCGTCCGGGATTCGACACCCGAGCCTCAAGAAATTCCGGACCGCGTCGCGTGCACCGGTTCGAGGCCTTTTTCGTATGATCGCCCACGGAACCGAGACGCCGCCGCGTGCGTCGGTGTACACGAACGGTCATCGCGTTTCGGGAAACCCGCGCAGACGTCGATGTGAGCTCATAGGCTGTTCGCAGAACAGCGCAAGTCGGACAAGCACGGGGCGCAGGCGCCGAGACTGGAGGGATCACTCATGGCTCGCCGATTCGATCCAGAGCAGATCGCCGAGCTGGCCAAGAAGGTCGGCGGGCTCAAGGACGGGATCAGCACGACCGGCAAGGACCTGGGCAATGGTGATCCCGGTGGCGCTTTCGGCCACCTGAGCAACGCGGCCAATGCGGGCAAGACGGTGCAGGGGTTCCACAAGGGTGTGAACGCCGAACTGGCCGCCGCCGGGAAGCTCGTCGACGCCGCGTCCGCGGCGCTGGCCGACGCGGCGCGGCTCATCGACAACTACGAGGACGAAGGTGCGTACACCTTCCGCGGCGCCAAGCGGGATTGATCGGAATGTGGACGCGAAACAGGGGGCTTGACCGATGACCACGGCGCGACGGAATCCGGATGTGCTCGACGATCCGGCACATGACCGTCCGAAGTCGATGGACGCCATCGACACACACGCCCAGCAGGCACAGAAGCTCGACGCGCGTGCGGTCAACGACCAAGCCGCGAAGGTCGGCGTGGCCGCGACCAATGCCAACGATCTCGGAGACGATCTCAAACGCTTCCGCGACGACGTGCTGCGCCACTGGGAGGGCAAGGACGCGGACGCGGTCGCCGACCACCTCGAAAAGCTGGGCAAGGCCAGCTATCAGGTCAGCGACAAGGCCGAGGCCGCCAAGAACATCCTCCAGCGCGTGTCCGAGATCCTGGACGACGTCAAGAAGAAGGTCGCCCAGCTCGCCCAGGAAGCCAACGACAAGGACGCGGACAACCGCAAGCTGATCGGCGCCGCCCGGCAGCGGCGCAACACCGCTGACGACGAGAACGAGATCGCCGCCGCCGCGTCCGACATCGAGCGGCTCCGGAAGCTCAACGAGAAGGACTCCAACGGCAAGAAGACTGAGATCGAGCAGGCGCTCGACGACGCCGAGAAGCAGATCGACGACCTTCTCAAGCCGCTCGGCATGCAGATCGAGGGCGGTTTCCTGGAGCTGCTGCCCGCTGAGGAAGGCACGACGGCGAGCAGCGCCGCGCCCAAGCCGGTCGACACCACCGTCCACCACGCGCCCGTCGGCAACCACGGGAGCGGAGGCGGCGACCACGGCGGTGGCGGCGGGGTCGCCGGGGTGCCCGGCGACGGAAGGCCGGCCAAGCCGATCGACGCCCGCGGCGACAACCCGGCCAAGATCGCCGAGAAGTTCCTCGGCCGCAACGCCAGCGACCTCAAGCGCAGCGGCGAGCTGCCCGCGATGCAGTCATGGGTGCCCAACGACGTCAACTGCGCGAACTTCGTTTCCGGCTGCCTGGAGGCGGCAGGCCTGATCGACAAGAGCCAGGCCAGCGCCTCAGTCGCAGGCCTCGCCGCCAACCTCGAGGCGGACGGCTGGGTGTCGATCCCGCTCTCCGAGGCGAAACCCGGCGACGTGGTGATCGCGAACGGCGGCCACCACGTGGTGCTGTACGCGGGCGACGGTCAGTTCATCGGCTCCAACAACGTCAACCCCGACGGTTCCCAGAAGGTCAGCATGGGTGGCGGCGGCGGCCTCGTGAAGATCCTCAGGGCGCCGGGCTGAGACTAGAACCCGAACAACGCGCGCGGTGCCTCGTGCTTGTCCGGCCAGTCCAGCCAAGCGACATCGGTCGGGCCGATGGCGTAGTCGGACAAGCGCCAGGACCGCGCGTCGTCGGGCCTCCCCTGCTCGGTCTTCTTGAGCAGGACGGCGTAGGCGTCCGACATCACGCCGTCGAGCCTGCGTGACTCGTAGACGGTGCCCGCGTAGTAGGGGCGGCCGCCTTCGACGCCGTGCATCCTGCCGTGCAGGAACACCCAGGATCCGACGCGGTTGAGCTGCTCCACCGCCACCTGGACACGATCGCCGAACGACTCGTCGAGCCGTGCGATGGCGGCTTGGAGCACCGCTTCGCGTACCGGGTCCCCTGGGCTCAGCGGTTCCGGGACGGATCGTGCGGACGGGCTGTACATGTTCGGGCTACCTCCCAAGAGCAGCGATTCACCTGGCCTCGGTGATGCTACCGCTCCGATCGCGCCCAGTCCTGGCTTCGGGAACGCGCGGCCACTCGCCTGATCCAGCTCCCTCTCATCAGGGCGATCAGCGCTGCCGGTACGGTCCGCGTGACCTACCGTCCACGGCAGTAGCGGCGAGGAAGGAACTTCATGCGTTTGCGGCTGCAGCCCCGGAACACCAAGTTCTTCGACCTGTTCACCCAGGCCAGCAGCAACATCAGCGCCTGCGTTGGCGTGCTGGGCGAGTTCGTCGCCGCGCCGCCCGAACGGCACAAAGAGCTGGCGAAGCGGATGCACGACGTCGAGCACGACGCCGACCAGACCACCCACACCATCTTCGAGGAGCTCAACCGCTCGTTCATCACGCCGTTCGACCGGGAGGACATCTACCGGCTCGCCGGCCGCATGGACGACGTGGTCGACTACATCGACGCCGCCGTCGACCTCGCCACGCTCTACCAGCTCGGCGAGCTGCCCGACGGGGTGCGCGCCCAGGTGGACCTGCTCGCCCAGTGCGCGAAGCTGACCGTCGAAGCCATGCCGAAACTGGCCAAGCCCGCCAGCCTGAACGAGTACTGGGTGCAGGTCAACGAGCTGGAGAACCAAGCCGACCAGGTGTACCGGCGGCTGCTGTCGTGGCTGTTCAGCGGCGAGATCGACACGCTGACCGTGCTTAAGCTCAAGGAGGTCGTCGACCAGCTGGAATCCGCGGCCGACGCCTTCGAGCACGTCGCCGATGTGATCCACACGATCGCGGTCAAGGAATCCTGACACATGCTCTCAACGGGCTTGGTGGTCCTGGTCGTACTCGCGCTGACCTTCGACTTCACCAACGGCTTCCACGACGCCGCCAACGCGATCGCTTCGGCCGTCTCGACCAAGGCGCTCTCACTGCGCGGCGCGCTGCTGCTGGCCGGCGTGATGAACCTGCTGGGCGCGCTCGCGGGCACCGGTGTCGCGGTCACCGTCGCCAAGGGTGTGATCGCCACTCCCACGGCAGGCGGCGGGCTGATGGTGATCATCGCCGCGGTGATCGGCGCGATCACCTGGAACCTCATCACCTGGTACTTCGGCCTGCCGTCCTCCTCGTCGCACGCGCTGATCGGCGGGCTGGTCGGCGCGGCGCTCGCCTCGGCCACCACCGTCCAGTGGAACGGCGTGCTCACCAAGGTGCTGATCCCCATGGTGGTCTCGCCCGCGGTCGGGCTGCTGCTCGGCTACTTCCTGATGACGGCGATGCTGTGGCTGCTGAAGTCCGCCGACGCGCACAAGGCCAACCGCGGCATGCGCCGTGCGCAGATCTTCTCCTCGGCCAGCCTCGCCTTCGGCCACGGCCTGCAGGACGCGCAGAAGAGCATGGGCATCATCGTCCTCGGCCTGGTGATCACCGGGCACCAGACCGACTTCTCGGTGCCGTTCTGGGTGATCCTGTCCTGCGCGCTCGCACTCGCGCTCGGCACCTCCGCCGGCGGGCTGCGGATCATGCGCACCCTCGGCAGGCGCATCTTCCCGCTCACCCCGCCGCACGGGTTCGCCGCCGAGGTCTCCGGCGCCTCCGTCCTGTACTTCACCGCGTTCGTCTTCGCCGCGCCGATCTCCACCACGCATGTGATCACCTCGGCGATCATGGGCGTCGGCGCGACCCGGCGCCGATCGGCGGTCCGCTGGGCGGTCGCGGGGAACATCATCACCGCCTGGGTGCTCACGCTCCCGGCCGCCGCCGCTGTGGCCGCGCTCGTCTACAGCGTCACCAGGCTGTTCTGAGCACGAGCCGGGACGACGGGTCGTGCAGGCCGCGATCGCGGCTCTCGAGCTGTACTGACATGCCCGGCACCTCAGCCCGCCGGACGCCGAGCCGCCGGGATCGCCTTCGCCGCACCGCGCCCCGGGCTCAGCGGCTGGCCGCGGTGGTCGATGACGACCTCGGGGTCGTGCCGCGGCCAGTACCGCACCGCGAAGGCGATCCCGGCCAGCGCCAGTACGCCGAGCACGATCCAGGCCGGGGTGAACCCGATGCCGGTGCCCAGCCAGCCCGCGATCGGATACGCCAGCAACCAGCACGCGTGTGACAGCGAGAACTGCGCGGCGAAGATCGCGGGGCGGTCCGCCGCCTTGCTGGAGCGGCGCAGCACTCGCCCGACCGGCGTCAGGACAAGCCCGGTGCCCGACCCGATCACCGCCCACACCACCACCGCCACCGTCCACCGCCACCCACCTGTATCCACAGTGGACAAACCGATGGCGCCGAACATGCCCGCGATCAGCACGCAGGCTCCGGCCAGCATCACGTCGCGTTCGCGGACCCGATCCAGGACCCGCGGCACAACCAGCGCGACCACGATCGTCCCGACGCCGTTGCCTGCCAGCAGCAACGCGACATCGGCCTGCGACCGGCCGAGGGAATCGCGCACGTAGTTGACGGTGTTCACCATCACGGCCGAGCCGGCCGCGGCCCGCTCCCCCAAGGCACGCAACGCGGCCAGATCAGGTGCGTACCGGGCAAGCGGACGCCACATCGGTCCGAAGAAGATCTCCAGGTTCGGCCGCCCCAAAAAGGATTCCAGGTTCTTCAGCGTCGCCGCCACCCCCGCCAGTGCCAGCTCGTCCGGATCCTCCGGCACGTTAAACCCGGCCAGTGGCAGGAACTTCCCCAATGCCGCGCTGACACCGTCCGTTCGCGCGGTCCGGTAGATGCCGGCGTACCGCGCCCGGTGCACCGGGGCGTCGGGGAACAGCTCGGGAATAGGCGGCTCATGCACGACGACGGCGCGGACCTGCCCGGGATGTGTCGTGGCGAGCACCAGACCGGTGTTGGAGCCACCGCTGTTGGCGAACACGGACGCGGGCTCACCCGTCACCGCGCGCAGCACCCGGTGCGCGTCGTCAGCCTGCGTCTCCACCGCGATGTCGCGATCCGGATCATCCAAAGTGGACTCCGACAGGCCACGCGGGTCATAGGTGAGCACGGTGTAATGCTCGGCGAGCAGCGGCACGACATCTTCGTAAGCCGCCATACCCGATGGCCCGCCAGGGATCAGCAGCAGCACAGGACCGGAGCCGCACACAAGGTACCTCAGGCGTGCGCCCGGGACGGCCAAGGTATTCAGCTTCACTTCACCGCCGGACGAACCGGGTTCTTCCTCGTCGCAGACATGACGCAAACACCTACCTGATTCTCGAATCGATCCGTTCGCAGAGAATGCGACGGTGATTTCTTTTGGCATCCAAATCGTGAAACGGCCGCATACCCGTCGAGAGCCTAGTCGATTTTCACGAACCAGATCATGCAACTTCCTGCCGACTTCGGCGGCCATGCCGCATCAAACTGCACCCGCGGGGATCAAAAGTCACGCGCATTCATTAGGCGCGGAACATGTCATCTGCCGCTGGAAGCGAACAGCGAGTCGTTCAATTCAATAGGCTGACACCACCCGCGTAGCCGGCGAGGTTCGAGCTGGTCGACACCGAAGCCGCCTCCGCTCGGTCCGTTGTCCGTGCCACCACCACAGTTGTTGGGCACGCCGCGCCGGGCCATCGCCGCGTCGACCACCGTCTTGGCCGCAGCAGCGCAGCGGCGACCAAGGCGGCGTCGAAGGCGTTGTGCGGGTTGCGCGCCCGTCACGCCGTCCTGGCTGACGGCGGCCCAAGTGGTGATCAGGAACTAAAACGAGCCGACCGCGTGTTCAGCCATGAGCGTCGCGCTCTCCCGGCCGCAGACCTTGATCAGGTAGCTGCCCGAGCCGCCGCCCGCCAGTCAGAACGAAAACGCTGAGCACCCGATCCCCAGCTCCAGGCCCTGTTCGAGGTCACCCGGCGACGCCGCCGACACGCTGGCGATGACGCACGATGATGGCGGTTCTAACCATTCCAAACACTCACGCCCCTTCTGCCTTTACGCGGGCTTGGGCAGCAGGCAGCCCTTCTTGGCCAGGTTCAGCCGGCTGTGCCCGTCGAAGCAGGTGGTGAGCCAGTACACCTGAGTGCCGTAACCGCGCCCCTTGTGCACGGTGATCACGCCATCGCGGTCCATCTCGCAGGGATTGTTGACCGTGCACTGCTCACCGGCACGGTTGCTCGTGTTGTTGAGGCCGACGAGCTCGCCGCTCGTCCGGTCGAGCATCGGCGAACCGGAGCTGCCAGGTCCGGTGTCGCAGGCCTGGGTGTAGCGGATCACGTCCTTGGTGACGTTGCCGGTCTCGAGTACCCGGTAGACGAGCCGGTCGATGTCGCACTCGTAGACCTTCTTGAGCCCGCCGGAGACGATCCGGATGGCGGTGCCCACCGCGGGCCGCCCCGTGGTGATCGTGAACGGGCGGGCCCCGTGCTCCGCCTCGATCTGCCGGTAGGTCTGCTTCAGCTCGTACAACGCCATGTCGGTGCCGGTCATGGTGACGTACAACGCTTTGGTCGCCTGCAGGGTCGCCACGGTCCCGCCCTTGTCATCGAGCAGTGCGGCCAGACGCTCGGACGGGCGGTTCACCAGCACCTCGTCCGCGACAGGCTTGGCGCCCTCGTAGCAGTGCCCGTTGGTCAGCGCCAGCGCGCGGTCGCCCGGCGCGGAGTCCGGCAGCCGGATCAAGGACCCGGAGCAGCCGCCGATCTTGAGTACGCCCGCCAGACCGGTGCCCGTCGCGCCGGCAGCCGGTGCGAACAGGGCGAGCCCCAGGCAAGCGGCGCCGACTGCCGCGCTTGCGCGCAGGAGAATGTTCATCATCGGTCCCTTCAGTCCAAGCCCGCGCACGAGCCGCCGCTGAGCGCGCCTGTACGGAAAAAGTCGACAGCCTTCGAGGAGCAGGGATTGCGCGGGAACGACCCGTGTGCACGGTCGCGGATGGTCAGCAGGGTCCCTCCGGTCGCGTCTCGCGCCGCGACGGACCAGGCATACGGCGTGACGTCTTCCGTGAGATGTCCGGAAAGCTGCAGTGGACTCTCACCGCGCACGGGTTCCCACCGGCGCGCGGGGAATGGCCAGCCCGCGCAGTACAGGCTTTCCTCCACCCGCCCGCCGGTCATCGGAAATTCACGCACGCGGTTCGTGCGGTCGGTCCAGATCCGGTCGAAGTCGGGAATGTCGTTGCCTTCATTGCACATGAGCGCGTCGTAGGCGGCTCCCCCCTGGGGAACCGAGTCCCAGCCTGCCGTCCGCACCGGAGCCGGAGCCGGAGCCGGAGCCGGAGCCGGAGCCGGAACGATCGAATGCGGCACGCCGCCGTCGCGCACGGTGGCGATGTCACGTGCGACGGACGCCCAGGCTTGCCGGTGGGCACCTAGTTGCCGGCGCAACCAGTCACCGTCGAGCACGACCCGACCACCGCCTGCCCGGGGTTCTCTGGTGAGCTGATCGGCCAGTGCGAGCAAGGATGCCTTGACCGCTTCCGGGCTCACACCGAAGTGGAACTCGTTGTCGTGCCCGGCCAGCCATTGAGCGAATGAAACGAAACGCGCTTCGTCGAGCTCGTCGTACGATCGCTCGACGGCGAGGCCGTCCAGCACCGGCGCCACCGTGGAGTCCAGCCACATGGCCCGCACCCGGTCATCGAACAATCCGCGGTAGCGAAGGCCGACCGCAGTGCCGTAGGACACCCCGTAGAAGCTGACCTTCTCCTCTCCCAGCGCGCCACGCAGCCGGTCGAAGTCGCGGGCGATGTTCACGGAGGTCAAGTTCTCGAAGAAGTCGGGGTCGTGTGCCACACATTCCCGGTTTTCCACGGCATAGTCATCGAACTTGGCCTTCAGCCTCTCCTTCAGCGGGCTGAGCGGCGGAAGAACCGTCGGAGGCGGGAAGCCACACCTGACCTTGTCGCTGTACCCGGTACCCCGCACGTCGACGACGATGACGTCGTGATCGGTGGTCAGTGTGCTCAGCGGACCGGCGTCGAACCACAACGGGAACGACGGAAGGGAATTGCCCGGGCCACCGCCGGCGTAGAACAGGGCACCTCGGCGTTTCGCAGGATCAGTCGCCTTCTGCCTGGCGACGGCGACGTGGATCTGGCGACCACCCGGATTCGCGTAGTCCAGAGGCACCTCCAGCATGGCGCATTCGGTCACCTTGTCGGCGGCCGGCCAGTCTTTCGCCGTCGTAGCGCACAACGACCAAGTGAGTTCTCCACCACTGGTGGCAGCGGATGCCGGAGCAGCCTGCGCGAAGGCAAGGCCACCCGCCAGCACGACCGCCGAGATCGACTTTTTCATGGCGGCAGCCTAAGAACGCCATGTCTGGACTTTTTCGCGAAATTGTACGCAGACGGTAACAGAGCCGCGTTGATTGCACATGACCGTGCAATCAACGCGGCATACAGAATCAGCGACGCCCGTAAGCAGCCGATCTTTACCAACGGCACGGAGCGCCCTTACCTCTGGCAGGTGCCCCTCACCTCCGGCAAGCCAGCGCGGAATTCCGCGACTGTGCGAAATGCGACCGACATGGCGAGGCCCTCCGCTGCGCCACCGACAAGCATGGCACCGACAGGGCCGCGATCAAGGAGTCCACGCGGCTGACGCCCCCCGTTACCTTCGGCGCAGGTCGAGTCCAGGTAGCTGACCATGTCGGCGGTCAGTCGCACCGCGGCCGGGTCACAGGCGGCGTCGGCCAACGCGTGGCTCCAGGCGATCCCTTCCGGGATCGGGCGATGATCAGCGAGCGGCTTGCCACGCGAGCCTTCCCGCGACGACATCAGCAGCGCGACCAACTTCCACAACTCGTCCGGGATCGCATGAGAACGAACACCGGCCGATTACCACCTACCACCAGGCCAAATTTTTGGAGACACGCACTAGTCCAAAAGCGGCCAGGGTGTCAGCCGTGGCTGGCGGCGAATCCCACGGCGACCCAGCCCTGTGATTGGCGGCGCAGCTCGAAGCCGTAGGCGACGGCCCCGGGATCGTTGCCGTGCAAGGCTTTGACGCTCTCCCAGGAATAGTCGCCCGGCTCGTCCGGGCGATAGGGCGCTGACCAGAACTGGGGTGCGGTTCCGCCGCAACTGCGGTGTCCCCAGAACTTCACGGACTTGGTGCTGTCGGTGAACACGGTCCGGGCCGTGTCGTCGACGGTCCACCAGTCCTCGCAGTTCGGACTGCCTGCCACCGCGGTGCCGGTGACGGTGAGCCCGCACAGCACTGTTGCCGCCATGGCCGAGCCGGCCAGGTGCCCCCAACGCATTCGATGTCCCCCTTGGATCGAGTCGGTGCGGCGAACTATACCCGAAATGTCCGAGTCGGTGGCCGGGTCTCATGGACGCACAGTTTGATGTAAAGGTCACAGTACCCGGCTTTATTTAAGTCGTGGTCGGGTGCACTCGAAAGGCGGTTGACAAGATCAACCGTATGAAGATCAACTACGTTGCGTGACGACTTTGCCCATCGCGAACACCGATGAGTGACATTCGCTGCTCAGCCAGTGGGACCCATTAGTAAAGAACAATGGGAAGTTTCTTTACTAATAGAACACCTTCGCTTGGTTTTGCGGTATTCATTAAGTGGTGGCCGTCACCGCGGCCGGCCACGCGCACCCACGTGTCCAAAGCAATCACGGAGGAATCAAGCAATGAGCAAGGTGACCAGCGAACGGGAGCACGCGCCACCGCCGGGTACGGGCAGGTGGCGGTCGCTACGGGAGAACCTGCGCCACGACGTTCCGGCGTCGCTGGTGGTGTTCCTCGTCGCTGTCCCGTTGTCGCTCGGTATCGCACTCGCCTCGGGTGCGCCGATCGTCGCGGGCCTGATCGCCGCGGTCGTCGGTGGTGTCGTCGCGGGCGCGCTCGGTGGTTCGGTGCTTCAGGTCAGTGGTCCCGCCGCGGGACTGACCGTGATCATGGCCGACACCATCAACCAGTTCGGCTGGAAGACGACCTGTGCGATCACACTGGTGGCGGGTGCCCTCCAGGTGGTGCTGGGACTGAGCCGGATCGCGAGGGCGGCGCTGGCCATCTCGCCGGCGGTCGTGCACGGCATGCTCGCCGGTATCGGCGTGACGATCGTGCTCGCCCAGCTTCATGTGGTTCTCGGCGGCGGTCCGGAAAGCTCGCCGATCGCCAACGTCAAGGCCTTACCTCAGCAGATCATCGAGAATCACGAACCCGCCGTGCTGATCGGCGTGCTCACGATCGTCGTACTGGTGATGTGGGGCAAGATGCCGTCGGCGGTTCGCAAGATTCCCGGGCCACTCGCCGCGGTGCTGCTGGTGACGGTGCTGGCCGCGACGACCGGACTGGACGTCGCGAAGGTGGAGACTCCCGCCAACCTGCTCGACATCCGTTTCGTGCCACTGTTCCCCTCAGCTGGTTGGGCCCAGTTCGGCATGGCGGTGGTGACCATCGCACTGGTGGCCAGCGTCGAGAGCCTGCTTTCGGCTGTGGCGACCGACAAGATGCACAAGGGACAGCGCGCCGACCTCAACCGTGAACTCATTGGGCAGGGCGCGGCGAACATGGCCTCCGGCGCGCTGGGCGGCCTGCCGGTCACCGGCGTGATCGTGCGCAGCTCGACCAACGTCCAGTCCGGCGCGCGGACCAGGATGTCCGGGATCCTGCACGGTTTGTGGATCCTGCTGTTCGTCGTGGCCTTCGCGGGTCTGCTGCGCAACATTCCACTGGCCGCTTTGGCCGGACTGCTGGTCTACGTCGGCGCGAAGCTGCTGAACCTCACCCATGTGCGGGAAGTCCGGCGCCACGGCGATCTGCCCGTCTACCTGATCACGCTGGCCGGCGTGGTGTGCATAGACCTGCTGACCGGGGTGATGATCGGGATCGGGGTCGCGGCCGTGCTCATGCTGCGCCGCCTGCTGTGGTCCGGGATCCACGCCGAGCCGGACGGCGACGGCTGGCGAGTCGTGGTCGAGGGTGCGCTCGCCGCGCTGTCGATTCCCCGGTTGTCCTTGGTGCTGGGCGGTTTGCCCCGCGGCAGCAGGGTGACGTTGGAGCTCGTGGTCGACTACATGGACCACGCCGCGTTCGACACGCTGACCACCTGGCAGAAAGCGCACGAGAACACCGGCGGGATCGTGATCGTCGACGAGGTCGGTCACCCGTGGTTCGAACGTGGACGGGCAGGCGAGCCGACCGTGCACAAGTCGAAGGCGAATCCGGTGGTGCCTCGCTGGTTCGCGCCGTGGTCGGACTGGCAGCAGTCGGAAGGGCCTTCGGTGGCGGGTGTCAGCGTGCCCGCGCAGAGCTCGATGCGCCGCGGCACCGAGGAGTTCCAGCGGCGGACCTCGAAGCTGGTGCAGCCCGCACTGAGCAAGCTCGCCGACTCGCAGCGGCCGCAGACGCTGTTCATCACCTGCGGCGATGCCAGGATCGTGCCCAACCTGATCACCACGAGCGGGCCAGGTGACCTGTTCACCGTGCGCAACATCGGGAATCTGGTGCCTGACAACGCGAGCAGCGTCGATGGCATCGACACCTCGATCGGCGCCTCCGTCGAATTCGCCGTCGGTGTGCTGAAGGTGCGCGAGATCGTCGTGTGCGGACATTCGTCCTGCGGTGCGATGAATGCGCTGCTGAACGGAGCACCCGCCGGAGCTCCGGCGTTGGCTTCGTGGCTGCGTCACGGTGAAGCGAGCCTGACGCGGTCGCGGTCGCACGCGAACATCGGCATCGAGGGTGAGCAGACACCGATCGGTCCGAACCAGCTCGCGCTGCACAACGTGCTGCAGCAGCTGGACCGGCTGCGGGAGTACCCGGTGGTCCGGCAGGCCGAAGCGCTCGGCGAGCTCGAGCTGATCGGCATGTACTTCGATGTCGGCGCCGCGCAGGTGCATCTCTACGACGCCCGCACCGGCTCCTTCAGTTCGACGGGCAGGTCCGTGCCGAGTGGCAGGGACGCGACGGTGGCGGCACTGACGATCAACGGCCATGTCATGCCTTCGAACGGTTCGGCGCTCTAGCGCTCCGGTAATCGTGTGAAAGCCGGGTTCGGGGACCTCCCGGACCCGGCTTTGGCGACCCCTGGATCAGGGAGATTCGACCACGATTCTTTTGTGAAAAGTCACCTTGACGATGTCTTTGGAAACCCTTTACGTTGAGGTGGTGATGATCTCCGCATCGTCACGGTCTCGTACACCCCAACCGGAGGTATGACATGGACAAGCTGGTCAAGCTCATCGCCAAGGACGACATCTGGTCGAAGTGGGTCGCCGCGAACTCCGCGCCCGCGGCGGGCAAGGAAGGATGCATTTCCAAGTCGAAGCAGGGGTGCATTTCCCGCTAGTTCCAGAACTTCGCATCGGTGGCCGGCCAGTGCGCCGGCCACCGATGTGGCAATCGGATGACAGGTGGAGATGACTGTGCAGCCCTCGGCCGAGATGGTCGAAAAGATCCGGGGAATTCCGCTGTATCGCGACTCGCTCGAGTCCGGCGATTTCCCCATTCTCGAAAAGAGCGTCATCGCGCGGGGTTTCCCCGACAATTGGATGACCCCGGAACTCAAGGAGGCGCTGGACACCGGCGCCGCGGAGTTCGTGCTGTCCACGGGGACGAACCACGCGCGCATGCAGTTGATCCGGCCGCCGTACTTCCTGCTGAAGTCGTACTACCGGCTGTGGAGCGAACATCCGGACATCGCGCACACCTGGGCGGCCGGGTGCCCCCGGGTGTCGATCACCACCGTGCTGGCCACCGAGCACGTCGCGCGGGTGAACGCCAGGGCACGCGGCGAGGAGCCTGCCGAGCGGCCGAGCCTGGCGGACCGGCGCCTCGACGAGCGGACGCTGTACCTCAATCAGCGCCTCGACCCCGCGTTGTGGTCGCGAGCGGACGTCTCGCGCATGATCGATGAGATCGACCAGGTGCGGGCGACGCATCCGGAAGGCCGCTATCACCTCGACTGCTCCAGCTACCACCTCGCCCACCTGGTGCTGAAGGCGCGGGAATGGGGACTGTCCGATCGGCTGGCGCGGCCGGACAGCATCGTCCACGCCTACGAGTACACGCCGGACAACGTGTCCCGTTTCCTTCGCGAGCAGTTCGACTGCCCGATCGTGGATCTGTTCGGCAGCACCGAACTCGGATACCTGTACTACAGCGACAAGGACGGGCGGTACCACCCGTACCTCGACGAGATGCGGGTCGAACTGGTCCCGGTCGAGCAGGGGAGCACGCTCTACAGCCTGATCGTGTCCAGCATCCGCAATCCCCACATGCCGCTGATCCGCTATCGCTCCGGCGACTGCGCGCGCACGGTGGACGGGACTCCGGACCCGGCGAGGATCGCGCGGTTCTGTGGCCGGGAGAAGGAACTCATCCGGGTCGGGTCGACGCTCGTCTGCCACGGTGACCTCGACCGCTGGATAGGTGAGTGCGCGCCATCGGTCTTCCTCTACCGGCTGCGGGTGAGCGACGGGTCAGCCGCGGAGCTCGAATACGCCACCTTCGACGGCTCGCCGATCGAGGGCGGCGCGCTCGTGACGGCACTGGCCGAGCACCTCGAGCTGGCCGTCGAACTCGTGCACCGCGAGCACATCCCGATCGGCAAGTCGGGCAAATACGCCTGGCTGCACCCCGAATCCCGAGACCACTAGGAGCCTTGCCATGTCCGTGGACCTGCGGTCACTGCTGGGGGAGTCGCTCTACGACGAGGTCGTGACGTACTTCGTGGGCAAGACCGGTGAGCCGGTCGACTACGTCGAGCGGCAGACCCTGGAATGCCTGCGATACCTGTACCTGGTCTCCGCGCACCGGGACGAGCTGGCGGGGCTGTTCCTCCCGGTCGAGCAGGAGATCGACGAGATCTGGCACTACCTGATCCTGCAGACCGCCGAATACCGCGACCTGTGCGCCAGGCTGCCCGGCGGCTTCTTCATCGAGCACCGCAGCATCAGCTACACCGAGTACCAGGCCGAACCGCCACGCGAGCAGGCCATCGGCGAAGCGCTGCGTTGGATTCCCTTGTACCAGAAGGAGTTCGGACCGTTCGACGAAGGCGCGTTGCCACATTGGACGATGGTCCGGTTCCTGCACGCGGAACTGGGCCTGTCACTCGACGAGATCGGTACGGCCGCGGTCAGCTGACGGCCGCGGTGACGCGGGACCTTCCCGCGGCGTACGCGATGGCGAGCCCGGTGACGAGCTGCACCACCAGCACGACGCCGAACGACGTCGCCGCGAACACCGTGCCGAGCACGGCCACCCCGATCGCCATCGCACCCTGCTGGGTGGTCACCAGCACCCCGCCACCGACACCCGCGTAGGCGGTGGGCACCGCGGCGAGCACCGAGATGTTCGCGGCGCCCACCACCAACGCCTGGCCGAGACCGATCAGCGCCAGTCCGGGCAGCGCGTTCCAGACCGGGCCGTCCAGCCCCAGCCAGCCGAGCAGCCAAGCGACACCGAGCGCTTGCACCAGCGCGCCGCACGAAGTCGTCCGGTCGCCGATGCGCGCTCGCAAACCCGGTACCGCGAACGATCCGAGCAAGAACGCCAGCGACATGGGCACCACGGCCAGCCCGGCCGTCATCGGGTCCAGCCCGAAGCCGTGCTGCAGCGTCAACGGCAGCGCGAACAGGAAACCGGCCCACGCGGCCAGGAACGGCGCGAGCAGCAGCAGCCCGCCGCGTACCCGTGGCTCGGTGAGCACCGACGGCGGGAGCAACGGTGACGTCACCCGATTTTCCGTACGCCACAACGCGATCGCCACCGGCGCCGCGGCCACCAGTAGCACGAACGTCCACCACGGCCAGCCGAGCACCGGGCCACGGTTGACCGGCACGAGCACCATCAGCACCAGCGATCCCAGCAGCGCCGTGCCACGCGGGTCGATGCCCGCCGGGTTCGCGGACCTGGTGTCGGGGACCAGGAAAACCGCCAGCACCGCCGCCGCCAGCCCGAGCGGCAGGTTGATCAGGAACAGCAGCCGCCACGAGGTGTCCCACAGGTCGGCGCGCAGCAGCACGCCGCCGAGCACCAGGCCGAGGATCGCGGCGAGCCCGCTCACCGCGGCGTACAGACTCATCGCCCGCGCCCGGCGTTCCGGTGTGATCGCGGCCTGGATGGTGCCGAGCACCTGCGGCGGGATCAAAGCCGCTGTCGCACCCTGCGCCACCCTCGCTGCGATCAGCCAGCCGGGGCCGGTCGCGAGCGCGCACAGCAGCGACGTCACGACGAACCCCAGCAGGCCGGCGATCAGCACCCGGCGGCGGCCGAAGGCGTCACCGAGCCTGCCGCCGAGCACCAGCAGCAAGGTGAAGGCGAGCCCGTACCCGGCGACGAGGAGTTCCAGGTCGGCGTTGGCCGCGCCCAGGTCCGTGCCGATCGTCGGCAGCGCGACGTTGACGATGAACGAGTCCATCATCGGCAGCAGGGTGCCGAGCAGCACGACCGCCAGCCCGGCGAGGGACAGCGGGTGTTCGCGGCCGGTCACGGCGCCGTCAGCGTGAAGCCGCGGTAGCCCTGCTGGGCGACGGTTTCGCAGATGCCGCGGTAGACGTCGAGGCCACCCGAGTACGGCATGAACACCCTCGTCTTTCCCGGGACATTCGCGCCCAGGTAATAGGAATCGGCATGGCGGTACAGCGTCTTGGCCGCCGCTTCGGCGACCTGGCCGGTCCAGTCCTCCTGCGCGGCCGGGTCGGCTTCGGCGCACTGCTGCCCGGTGGAGCGCAGATGCAGCAACAGATCCCTGATCCAGGCGACATGGTGCTCGATCGCCCTGAGCACGTTCGACAGCACCATCGTGCTGCCGGGGCCGGTGATCGTGAACAGGTTCGGGAACCCCGCCACAGCGAGCCCCAGGTAGCTGCCGGGCCCGCCTGCCCACTGCTTTTCCAGCGAGACGCCGTCTCTGCCGGTGATGTCCATCCGCGTCAACGCGCCCGTGAAGGCGTCGTAACCGGTGGCGAACACGAGCACGTCGAGCGGATACGTCTTCTTCGCCGTGCGGACGCCGTCTTCGGCGATCTCCTCGATCGGTTCTTCGCGCAGGTCGACAAGCCGCACGTGGTCGCGGTTGAACGTGGTGAAGTAGCCGGAGTCCACGCAAAGCCGCTTGGTGCCGATGGGATGACCCCGCGGAACGAGCCGCTCCGCGGTTTCCGGGTCATCGACGGCCGCCCTGATCTTGGCGCGGACGAAGTCGGCCAGCAGCGCGTTGGCTTCGAGGTCCCGGCCGGTGTCGGTGAACGTCGCGACGATCGAAGTGCCACCCAGCGCCCATCGCCGGTCGAGCGCCGCCTCACGCTCGGCGGGGTCGGTCCCGAGTATCGGCTGACCGGTGCCCGTCACCGCGTGACCGAATCGGGTGGTGCTCGCCAGCCGGACCCGTTCGTCGAACTTCCCCGGTTCGGCCGCCAGCTCGGTTTCGTCCAGCTTCCGGTTCCCGGCGGGGACGCTGAAGTTCGCGGTGCGCTGGAAGACCACCAGTTCGGCGGCTTGCGCGGCGAGTTCGGGGATCACCTGGATCCCGGAGGAGCCGGTGCCGATGACCCCGACCCGTTTGCCGGCCAGGTCGATCGGCTCGTGCGGCCACCGCCCGGTGTGCAGCTGGATGCCCTGGAACCGTGATTCCCCCGGTACCTGCGCGGCGGACATGCAGCCGACGGCGGAGACGAGGAAGCGGCAGCGGTGCTCGCCGCGGCCGGTGCGCACCAGCCAGGTGGCGGACGCCTCGTCGAACACGGCGCCGGTGACCCGGGTGCCGAAGGTGATCAGCGGCAGCACCCCGGCACGCTCGGCGAAGTGCTCGGCGTAGCGCAGGATCTCCGGCTGGCCCGCGAACCGCTCCGACCAGCGCCATTCCCGGTGCAGGTCACGATCGTGCAGGTAGCAGTAGTCGAGGCTCTCGATGTCGCACCGGGCCCCGGGATACCGGTTCCAGTACCAGGTTCCGCCGACCCCGTCGCCGGTTTCGAAGGCGTGGCAGGAGAACCCGTTCTTGCGCAGTTCCGAGAGCATGTGCAGGCCGGCGAACCCGGCCCCGATCACGATGGCGTCGTAGTCGATCGGCGCGGCATCGCTCAAGGGCTTTCCTCTCCTCGCGGTACTTCGGTCCGGCGAAGAGGTACGCCCCCGCCACCAAGATCGACTATAGCGGCAAAACGGACATCGGGGCTGCCGGCTGCACCATTTCCACAACTCCGCCACTGGTGACCGTGGGCACTCTCCGTTGGCGGCTTCGTGCCGATGGCCCGCGCTTCGCGGGCGGCGCTTTCCGTGGAAGGTGCCGCTCCGTACGTCCGGCTGGGCGCGGATCGAAAGTACGTCACCGCCTTGCTCGACGAGGGCTGGTCTCAGGAGACATGCCCTAGTCAGCTGCCAGCTAGCCGGAGCGTGCCGGTCCGGCGCACCGGTCACTGTGGAGCGTGCGGCATGACAGGGCTGCCGCGCTCGCCCGCGACGGCGCGGCAGAAGCTCGTTTGGGCGGGTCTGTCGGTGTCGGCCACCTACGTCGGCTCGGTGGTGATGGCGAACTGGGCCTCCACGCACTGGTCGGCTCTGCTCGTCGGCTCGCTGATCGTGCCCGCCGGCACGCTGTGGGCCGGGGTGACATTGACGCTGCGCGACCTGCTGCACGAAGCCCTGGGCACGTCGGGCGTTCTCGCCGCGATCGTGGTGGGGGCGTTGCCTGGCACGACCGGCCTCTAACCTCGTTGCGCGCCAAAGGACCTCGGCGCGGATCTGACTGCGCGCCTGCTTTCCCACGCGTGCACATACCGCGCTCGCGTGGCCAGAAGGAACAACGCACCCCGGCGTAACCCTCATTCACGAAACGGAGACGCGACTCACATGCACATTCATCGTGAGCGAGCACAAAAGACTGAGCACGCGCGCACTACTCGACGAACAAGCCGCTATGACCGAACTAGCCAGAACCATAGCTCTACTGGACGACGCTGTCCGATGCGCTGCAATCATGACCGACTGCACTGAACTCGAGACGTTCGCCACGAAGCACCTGACCCCGTCACACACACGTCACGACTGGTTCCGCGGTACCTCAGAATCGCTGGATGGGATCAAAGACGCGCTACGCGCCACCCCGCCGATGTCATTCGGCGTGGTTTATATGTCATAAATAGCCACTGGTTGATGGTCATAAACGCCACCGTTGCCCCAGCAGTGGCCTGGGCGCCGAGCCACTACGTCACGTCTCAAACTATGCACCCCTCGAAGTATGTCACGGAGAGTGTTCACTTAAGGTTCAATGGGCTTCTTGGCCACTTCGATGATGGACCACAGTTGACTGTCGGTGCGCCGGTAGCAGATCCGCCGTTGATCCGTCATTTCCTCGACGGCCAACATGCCCAGGGACGTGAACCGTTGAAACGATTCGACTGCGGAAATGCCCAACTCAACTTGGGATGAGTACCGGCAAGCCACAGGAATTGAGCGTGGCCGCCAGCGCTCCGGCAATCGCTGTAAAAATGGTAGCGATCGTCCATCGTTTGTCGACGGGTAATTGACGTCACGCTTCTCAGCGTCCGCTCATGCCACTGGTCCGGCGCACACTGAACATCGACTCGTGTCGAGCCGCAGATGTTCTAATGAAGGCGCATGCCTGGTCGCCGGCATGGGTTTCTCCGCTCAGCCCACCGCACCCGCACGATCGACTCCGCACGTAGCGGCCGCTCCGCGACGGTAAGTGCGAGCCGGTCGCCGTAGGCATGCCGATCATCCTTGTCCGCCGGTGACGGACCGCGGACGAAACAGCGGCGCGGTGATAATTCCCTACACTGGTCGAGCGGCACCGCGGCCTGTCCAAGCCGGTCGGCCTGACCGGGTGAAGCGTGTTCGCCACGAGTAGCGTCGCGGTCGTGGCCACGGTGGCGTCGATGAGGTGCCGAGGTGCCCGCCCCCGCACACCTGTCCAGCTGAACAACGCCACAACCGCTCGTCGTCCCCGGCGTACCCGCCGGCAGGTATCCGTCGATCCCGCCGATCAAGAAATTGCCGCCGGAAATTCACGGACACGGCGATCGCGGAATTGGGTAGTTCACACTCCGTAGCTGATGCGTACGGGGGAACTAGGTCCAGCTCCTTGACAACACCCCCGTCAGCGGAGTTATGTCCCTGGCTTGAATTCAGAGAAAAATGAACTCTGAAAATCGTTCATCGGGCCACGGGTAGGAATCGAGCCACGCCACAGATGAAAGAAGACGAACCACTTCGACGCCGTCCTGCCGCCACCTACTGGAATCCCAGTACGTGGCGGCTGCGCACCAAGATCTCCGTAGTGCTGTTGTTGCCCGTGCTCGTCGCGCTGCTGCTGGCGGGGGTACGGGTGCAGGCCGAGCTGGCCAGAGCGGGCGGGCTCAGCGCCGTTCGGGATCAAGTGCCTGTTCTGCAAGGGATCGCCGAGCTCAGCGCGCTCGTCGACGACGAAATGATCCACGACGGCGGATCCGCGCAGACCAGCGCGGTGGACGCGAAATCGGCGTCGGTGCGGCATGACGCCGACTTCGCGCGGCTCGCGCCGGAGACCGCGCAGGCGCTGGAGACCGAACTGGGGAAGCTGGCTGAGCTGCGTCAGGAGACCGGGTCGCCCGCCGTCAAAACCGGTGGCTACCACGACTTCGTCTTCGCGCTCAGCGAAGTAGTTCCCAGGGTGGTCGGACAGGCAGGCGGCAGCCCGGATCTCGACGTCTCGGCCGGCGTCGCCAAGGCGCTCGTGCAGCTGAGGACCAGTCTCGCGGTGCGCGAGGCGCTGTCCGGGCAGTCACAGGACCCGCCGATCGTGGCCGCCACCCAGCAGGCCGCCGCCGAGGAAATCGTGTTGACCGCCCAGATTCGCCGGTCGTTGCCGCCTGGGGCGGAGGCCGCCCGGTTCGCCGCGGCGACCATCCCCGGCGCCGGGGGACCGGCGGCGAAACGCGCCGCCCTCGGGAATCTGCTGACGGAGCACATCAAGATGCTTTCCGACTCGGTCGGGTTCCAGACCAACCTGGCCCGTTCCGACGCCCTTCGTGACGCCGCGCTCATCATCGCTTCGCTGCTCGGCGCCCTCGCCGTCGCGCTCGCCGTGGCGCGGTCGCTGGTCGCGCCGATCCGACGGCTGCACGCGGCCGCGATCGACGCCGCGCGCCGCCGCCTGCCCGACACGATCGAGCGGATCCGGGGCGGGGAAGTGATCGACTGGCAGGCGATCGAGCCGCTCCCGGTCGGCTCCGAGGAGGAGATCGGCCAGCTCGCCCGCGCCTTCGACGACATGCACCAGCAGGCCGTCCGGCTGGCCGTCGGTGAGCAGGCGGAGATGCGTATCCAGGTCAGCGAGATGTTCATGACGCTGTCCCGCCGCAGTCAGTCGCTGGTGGAACTGCAGCTTTCGGTCATCGAGGACCTCGAAACCGACGAGCAGGATCCGCAGCGGCTCGCCGAGCTCTTCCAGATCGACCACATCGCCACCCGGTTGCGGCGCAACGGCGAGAACCTCCAGGTCCTCGCCGGTGGCCGCCCGGTGCGGCGGGAAATCGGGCCGGTCGCGACGGTCGAGCTGCTGCGAGCCGCGACCTCGGAGGTCAAGGACTACCAGCGGATCTCCCTCGGGAACGCGCCGCGCGGGTCGGTGCAGTCCGAGGCTGCCGCCGACGTCGTGCACATCCTCGCCGAACTGCTGGAGAACGCCATCCGCTCCTCGCCGCCGGATGAGCAGGTCGTGCTCACCGCCGACCGCGGGTTCGACGGCGGGGTGCTGATCGAGGTCGTCGACGTCGGGCTCGGCATGGGCCGCGAAGACATCGAGGCGGCGAACGTCCGGCTCTCCGCCGGTGACGCCGTGAGCCCGGAAACCACGCGCCGCATGGGGCTGTTCGTGGTGAGCAGGCTCGCCGCGCCGCACGGGATCACCGTCCGGCTGCGCCCGACGGCCACCAGGACCGCGAATGCGGGGATCACGGCGAGCGTGCACGTTCCCGGCGAGCTCGTGCTGGTCGACCTGCCGCCGCGGCCCGCGATCAACGGCAGCGCCCGCCACGAGCTCGAACCCCGATGGCCCTCCGAGGAACCGAGGCCCTTCGACGCGGAGCTCACCCCGATGCCGCTCCCGATCTTCGACCAGACGCTTTCACATTGGTTCGCCGAGGAACCCGTCGCGGCTGCGACGGACCAGGCCGGCCAGTGGGTCACCCCCGTCGACCAGGTCCGGCTGGCCGCGGAAGTCGCGGTCGGCGGCCTGGCTGACCTCGAGTTCACCGAGTCCGGGCTGCCGACCCGGCAACCCGGCGCGCAGCTCGCCCCCGGCGCGGCCGCCCCGCGCCGGCCCGAGACATCCAACACGTCGTTCCGCGATCCGGCGGCGGTGCGGAACAACCTTTCCCGGCACTACAGCGGCATGCGTGCGGCCCGCCATCGCGTGACGAACGAGCCGGCCGAACCGAAGGTGGAGAAGCGATGAACACCCGGCAAGAAGGAGCGGACGTGATCGACCAGCCTCGGAACTGGCTGGTTTCGGCGTTCACTCAGGACGTTCCCGGCGTCGCACACGCGGCGCTCGTCTCGGCGGACGGACTGCTCGTGGCGGCAAACGAAACGCTGCCGCGGGACCGGGCCGACCAGCTCTCGGCGATCGCGTCCGGGCTGTCCAGCCTCGCGCTGGGCACGGCCGAGCTGTTCACCGCCGGCCGGGTCGTGCAGTCCGTCATCGAGATGGAGCAGGGCTTCCTGATGCTGATGAACGTCGGCGACGGCTCGAACCTGGTGGTGCTGGCCAACCCCGGCTGCGACATCGGGCTGGTGGGGTATGAGATGACGTTGCTGGTCGACCGGGTCGGGAAGATGGTCGAGACCCCGGTGCGGCGTGCGGCCTCACCGGGAGCCACCAGGTGAGTGAAGCCCAGCGACGTGAGGGCGGTCGGCACGCGGCTTCACTGGCCCGCCCCTACGCGTGGACCGCCGGCCGGACCCGGCCGACGGTCGACCTCCCGGTGGAAGCGCTCGTCGAGACGACCGCCGAGGGACGCACGGCACCCTACAGTCCTACCAACCCGCTGGCGGTGGTCACGCAGCTGTGCCTGCACCAGCGTTCGGTGGCGGAGGTCGCGGCCCACCTGAACGTGCCGCTGGGGGTGGCCAGGGTCCTGATCGGCGACCTGCTCAGCGCCGGGCAGGTGTCGGTGCGGGACACACTCACCGAAGACACTTCCTGGGACGAACGCAACGACCTGCTCGAAAGGGTCCTCAGTGGACTACGCGCACTCTGAACGACGGATCACCTCGGCCAAGATCGTGGTGGCAGGCGGGTTCGGCGCCGGCAAGACCACCTTCGTCGGCGCGGTCTCGGAAATACTCCCGCTGCGCACCGAAGCCGTGATGACGACCGCGGGCGCCGGGGTGGATCGGATCGAGGCGGTGCCGGGGAAGATCGCCACCACCGTCGCGATGGACTTCGGCCGGCTCACTCTCGCCGACGACCTGGTGCTCTACGTGTTCGGCACGCCGGGCCAGCACCGGTTCTGGTTCATGTGGAACGACTTGGTCCGCGGCGCGGTCGCCGCGATCGTCTTGGTCGACACGCGCCGTCTCATGGACTGCTTCGCGCCGATCGACTTCTTCGAGTCGCGCGGACTGCCGTTCCTGGTAGCCATCAACCAGTTCCAGGGCACCCGCCAGCACTCGCCAGGACAAGTGCGGGAGGCGCTCAAGATTCCGGCGACGGTGCAGGTGATCTCCTGCGACGCGCGCTCGCCGGAGTCGACGAAACAGACCCTCATCGCCGCGGCCGAGCACGCGTTGGCCGAGTTACATGCGCCGCACCAGCGAAAAGCCTGACAGGAGCCCGGAAATGCAGATGGATCACGACGATTTCGCCATGGGGAACTGGCTCATCGTGCTCGCGTACCTCACTTCGGTGGTGGGGTGCGCGCTCGGGCTCGCCTGCACACTGCAGGCCCGGTCCACCGCCAACTCGCGGAGCCGGCTGGGCTGGCTCGCGCTAGCCGCGGTGTCCATCGGCGGTGTCGGGATCTGGGTCATGCACTTCATCGCGATGCTGGGCTTTTCGACGCCAGGTCTGCCGGTGCGCTACGACATCCTCCGCACGACATTGTCCGCGATCCTTTCGGTGGCCGCGGTTTTCCTCGGCCTGCTGGTGTTCGGGGTCCGCGACCGGTTCGCGTGGCGGCGGCTGCTGCTCGGCGGGCTGCTCACCGGGCTCGCGGTGAACGTCATGCACTACACCGGGATGTGGGCGGTGCAGATCAAGGGAACCATCGGCTACGACGTCCCGATGGTGGCGCTCTCGGTGATCATCGCGGTCGTCGCCGCGACCGCCGCGCTGTGGTTCACCGTCGCGCTGGACAAGCTCCTGCCCCGACTGGCGGCGGGACTGGTGATGGGCGCGGCGGTCACCGGCATGCACTACACCGGGATGGCGGCGGTGCGCCTGCACCTGGATCCGGCGGCGGCGGATCCGCCCGGGGTGGAGGTCTTCTCCTTCCTGTTCCCGGTTTTCGTGCTGGCCACGCTGGCGCTGGCGGTACCGATCTGCGCGGTACTGACGGCATCGGCGAGTACCGAGTCGCCGCGCCCGGTCACCCAGCCATAGGATCCCGGAGACCCGGTCAGCGATCCCGCCTCCGCCCCAGGCGGCGACAGCTCGCACCTTGCCTGCTCTTCCCGGAAGGCCGAGTGGCCGTATTGCGCTGCTCCGAGTCGCCATCGAACGCCCCTCTGCCGCGCTGACCCATGCTCGAGTTCCACATCGAAGTCGCTGTCGCCTGGCAACAGGTCGCTGCCGGAGACTGGGCTGGGTAGGCCGCCGACTCTCTGAACGGTACTGACATCGATAGTCGGCGACCGCTATTCGGATGGAGCGGCCAGATGAGCATCGTTGATCAACTGCCAGCCCTCCTAGGAGTCGTAGTCGGCGCGACCATGTCCTACATCTCAACGAACCTCACTGAACGAAGCCGCTGGCGGCGCAGCCACGCAGCACGATGGGACGAACGACGACTGGCCGCCTACTCCGACTACGGAAACGCCGTCAAAGAGATGGTCTTGCTGGCCAACCGCATTGCCGCGGCACGCGGCCCCAACACCGATCCCCAGCCACTCGAACCGGATGACGACGCGCTCGCGACACTGACCGAGGCGGCAATGCGGTGTTCAGTTCTCAGCGAGACGGTGCGTCTGCTGGCCGACACCAACACGATCACGGCCGCGCGAACAATGAGCCACTGCTCTTGGAAGCTTGAGTGGTTCGTCCGCGGACGGCTCGACGCTGACACCGCAGCATGGCAGCAGGCGTTCAAGGAATACAAGGATGCCCGCGACGAATACCTACGCCGCGCCCGCCAAAGCTTGCAGGTGACAGGATCCCCGATCCCGCACAACAGACCATGGCCACCACGATGGCAATCGGCCCCGCCAGCTATGGGGAACCAGGAGCAGCCCGACCGGGCCATCATGCGTCTCCCCCTCGACTGTCGGCCCAAGACGCTACGTTTGAGGATGGAAACCCTGTTCACGATCTCGCAGACGAAGCCGCGACTGGGTCCACGGTCCTCTTGATCGCCTTCGGGAACATCCGCACGTCAAGTGAGTCGAGGAGCCGCTGCGAGACGGTCTCGCGAAGCACACTCAGCAAGATGCCCCAGACGGGGTGCTCCCCAGATTGAATCCTCGTCCTGGCCATACGAGACTCTCGCCCCCGCCCGAGCCGCCACACGAGACGTTGCTAGAGACACCAAATTGCGCCGGCCAGACGCTGTAATGAGCCGCGGCCGCTCGACCCGAAATCCGGCCTGCAGGCGTACCCGGTCCGGCCTGGGCTGACGTTCCACAGGTTGCGGCACAGCCAGAAGACCTGGCTCATCGCCGGCGGCGCCCTCGATATCGTCCAAACCCGCCGCCTCGGCCACCACCTCCACGACCGCGTCGTAGAGACCTACAGCCACGTCGCCCGCGAAGTCGAAACCCGGCTATTGGCCGATCTGCAGCGACGCTGGAAGAAGGCGGACCGGCCGGAGCTGATCGCCGGGCGCAACCCGGTGGTCGAGGCGCTGCGCGCGGACGTCCCGGAACCAGCAACGAAAAGCCACCGCTGAACAGCGCTCCACCCGCACCACACTGCTCCAGAAACGCTCCAGCAGGGGCATAGAGAACCCCAAGAACGATCACGCAAGATCGGAGCAGAATGCAGAAAACCCCTCCGACCAGCCGAAACGGCTCAATCGAAGGGGTTCCCTGAGACGTGGAGCTAAGGGGACTCGAACCCCTGCCCCCCTCACTGCCAGTCAGGTGCGCTGGCGCCTTCTACCTGCAAAAACAGGGAATCCGCATGAAAACGCTGCCGTTCAATGCACGTGGATGCCGTTCAGCGCGCCCCTGTGCCCCGGGTTTGCCCCAGGGAAATTGGTGTGAAACCAGATCACCGCGTCACTGCTCTCTGTAACCGTTGCTGGTGGCCGGCTTGCACCCTCGAAGGATCAGTGTTCGCCTTGCCCATCTGGCAAAGAGCAATTGGACGCGTCCATCCGCCAAGCCGACCGGTTCTCGGTTTCCGCTTGCCGGGTGTCTCAACCAACCAGTCTGGTGAGAGCCTTCTTACCTTCAGCCCGCACGAGGTTCAAGGTATCGGAGCTCCAGTCCGCCGCCGACAAATTGTCGAGGAATTCCTGAATCGGACCACGAGCTTCTGAACGCCTTAGCTTGCCGAGGGCGCGTAGGGACGAGGCAGCTACTGCGGGATCGTCCAGCAGGTTCAAAAGCACGTCCAAGGCCCGGTCGTCCTTGAGCTTCGGCAACGCCGCGACGATGTCAGCTCTACTCGCGCCGTAGGAGCGGTCCTGGGCGAGGTCGAGGTACTCCGTGGCCACTGAAGGGTCAGCGAAAGTCGCCAGTGCAGTGGCTACCGCTTCCCTGAAAACAGCGGTGATGACTTCACCTGCGTCCGGTCGCCGCGGATCGAACAGGTGCGGCGGATTCCGGAAGAATTCAAGGAGGGCTGGACGTGCCTGTTTTTTGGCGAAGCTGAACGACAACGCGCGCACTATCCCGTTGGCCACCGTCGGATGACCGACCTTGGGCAGCCATTTCAAAAGGATAGGCACGGCTGCCCGGTAGTCGACCTTCCGCGTCTTCTGTTCCCCGGTTTTGTCATCCTGGTAGGTGTAGTCGACCTGGAACAGGTGCCAGACATCGGTCAACTCGTAGCCGGTTGCGACGAAGTCAGGGATCACCCCGTCGTTGAGTTCGGCTAGCAGGCCAGCCGCCGCTTCGTCAGCCGGACGCCGGGCTTCGACCGCAGCCGGATCGGCCGCCTCGGTTTCCCTGTGAGCGGCGACGAGTTCCAGGACCTCCGCGTGTGAGAGCGCGTGTCCTGACGGGGGATCCGTTTCAGTCATGGGATGATTTCCTTCACAATCACGCAGTTGGCAGTGATCCATTGCTTCCAGCAAACCAAGAACGAGGCCGGCCTCGACCACTACCAAGTCCGGTCCTGGCGAGCCTCGTATGCAATCACCGAGACCGCACCGATCCGGTCCAGCGCTCCCGCTAGCTCCGCTGCGGTCACCACGCCGAACTCGACCATTTGCAGACCGGACCGTGAGGTCCGGTCGAGCGACTCCCGACCGGCAGCAGACGTCCGAGTACACACCACGACGTCCTTTCCACCGAGCGCGAAGTCCAACGCGATCCCTGTACCTATAGTGCCGCCACCGATCACGGCAACGCGCCTGACAACACTTCGTGTCATTTCCCCCAACCTCATAAGTGCAGCGCAACTGCCATTGAGCCAGCAGCTCTCAAGTATTCGAGGCCGGACTGCAGCACTAGCCTGTGGAGGCGATGATGCCGAGCAAGCACTCTTCGCCCGGGGCGAAACCCCAGCGATTGAGGTCCAGGTGCACATACTGCAGCAGCAGATTCGCCGGATCCACCGGGACGCCAGCCGTGCGGGCGCGGCCTACGGTTTCGGCCACCACGGCCGCGTGGTCCTCGGCGCGCGGGATGTTCCCGGTCACGGCCGCAACGCCGTCCGCCGTGGCACGCAGCAGCTCGCGGAGTTCACGCTGATCCGGGATGCTGAGCCGCAGCTGCCAGCCCCACTGTTTGCGGTGGGCGGTCCAGAACTCTTTCTCGCGGCCGGGCATCGCGGTCCCGACCGCCGCGGCGAGGTACCGGACGGCCATGGCTGCGCGATCGTAGCGCGGGTCGAGGTTTGAGACGTCGTTGTCCACATACCACCGCGACGCGTGCGTGAACAGTTCTTCGGCCAATGCCACACCCGCCACGCCGCCGTACTTCGCCAGCTCAGGGGCGTATAGGCCGGGCGTGACCTTCTTCGGCCCAGGCCTCGTGAACGACATTCCAGGGCCGACGAGTCCTGGCCCCGATCCCGCGCCGCGGACGTCGTGCAGTAACGCCGTCAGCTCACCGGCGCGGTCGTGGATGCGGTCGACGCCGTCCGGACCGCAGTTGATCCGCAGCCGCAAGTGCAGGCCGGCGATGTCGAGGTACCGCATGAAAAACCAGCGATCCGCACCCTCTTTCTCGGCCTGCGCGCGCAGCCAGGGCAGCACGACTCTGGTTGCTTCGTCCAGCAGGTCGGCCCGGCCGGGATATGCCCGTACGTACCACCAGTCTGTAGCCTGAGCTGTCAGCGTTGTCATCGAGTCCCCTCGTCATGGCGCGGCCAGGACAGCAATGTGATGTGCTCCGTCACCCGCCGCTTGCCGTTGTCGTCGCGCTGGGGCTGGCTCTCACGTCCCGGCAGCACCTCGACGAGTCGTACGTGTTTGGTCGCCGATTCCAGCCACTGGTGGAAAATCCGCATTGACAGCGGTGAATCCAGGCTGATCCACATCGGCTTTCGCGCGCCCGCGCCGGGGAAGAACGAAAGCTGGTGTGCGAACACCTCGCCGGGCAGCCCGTGCTGGTCGCGGAACTCCCGCAGCCGGAGCGCGAACGTGGCGTCGTCGCTGTCCGGACGCGGCATCGCGGCCAGCGGGACGAGCCAGGACGCGCGCCTGGTCACGATCCGGCCATCTTCGGCACGTGGTATCGCTACCACGTCCGCGCCTGCCTGAGCGAGCAATTGGGGCATCTTGCTGAGCGTGTAGTCGCAGTCCGGGCTCGCATTGACCCACGGATCGGCCAGCACGGCGAGCAGCCGCACGTACGACTGGGTCAAGTGCTGTGGCACCAGGCCGAGATAGGCAAGGCCGAACGGGTCACCCGCGGGGTCGCAGAGCGAGAGCGTGTTCGTACCGGCGTCGTGCACCAGTACCATTTCGTCCAAAGTGGACGCTCCGACGGCGTTGGGTTCGCCAGGGATCAGCAGTGGCGGCAGGATACCGGCGCATTCGGCCTGCGCCGTATTGCAGTCGGTCCACGGCACCAGTTCGCGGCACGGCACGCCGGGCCAGCAGCGCTCGATGTGAGCGGAAAGCCCTGCGCTGAACTCCTCGCCGAGCAGCCCGCGGAACCGGGCGAACATGCCACCGGTGCCGGCGCCGAAGTTGTTGACAACCAGCCGGTGCCGACCAGCCAGTACCGCTTCGTGGCTGTCCGCCTCGATCTGGAACATCACGCTGACGTTCGGCGGCGCGCTGGTCGGCCCGACCGGTAGCCAGGCACGCGCGCCGGGGTCAGCCTTGCTCCGCTGGTCCGCCGCGGTTGCCTGGTCGTAACCGGGGTTGTTGTCTCGTTCGACCATCTGCCGCATGAGGAATGCGAGGGGGCTCGCGCAACTGCCGCCGGCACCGAACTCGGCGACGAACCGGTCGAGCAGGAAATCGTAAAGGTGCGAACGGAACAGGTATGGCCGGATCATCGCGCCGAGCGTGGCGAGGTCCTCGCCGACGGCGGGGAATGACCTGGGGTCGGGCAGTTCGAGATCGGTTTCCCGGTCCTCGTAGACCAATCCGCTCGGGTTCCCGCTCATCTCTTCGCGGCTGGCCCAGTTCTCGGTCACCTTCGCGATCCGGGCCCCCACCTCGGCCCTGGCGGCCACGCCGCCCTCGCCGGACCGGGCGCCGAGGTCGTGCGCGAGTGTCAGATCCTCAGCCGGGATCTCAGATTCGGCGCCCTGGACCAACGCAGCTAACACCTGGAGCGGTGCTTCGCCTTGGAGCCAGGGTGTCACGGGCCGAATCACACCGGAGTCCAACAGCCTGCGGAACCGGGCGAACGGCCGCAGGCCTCCGATCGCTTCGACCACTTCAGCGTAGCTGACGCGGTCACGTCCGGCGAAGCCACCGATCCAGCGCAACGCGTGATCTGCCTCGACAACCCGGTCTTGGCGCCAGACGGTGCCTTCGGCAAGCACGAGTTCGGAATGGACAAGAATGCCATTCGGCTCGTTCGGGCCGCCTTCCCGGATCAAGGCGGGACGGTAGTCCAGCAGCGGCGCGGTTGTCTCCGAGCGCGCCAGCCGGACCAAGGCGAGATAGGCGACCGTCGCAGAGGTGCGGTTGCCGCTGCGGCCGGTGCCACGCTTGCCGCCGACCCCGACGGTCGTCAGGCCGGAGAACGGGCTCGTCTTGAGACTCGCGCGCGTGATGTAGGAATAGAGCGTCTGAAGGTCCCTCGGGGTGTCGAAACCACGCTCATGCGGCTTGCCGTACCGGATCCAGTCCGGTGCAGCGATCGCCAGCGATTCCAGGAAACCCTTGTCTTGCAGTACTCTTCGGAATTCATCGAGCGCCGCCACGCGGTGTGCAGCCAAGACGTTCGTCAGCTCGTCCTGACGTTCCGCCCGCGAAATGATGAGGCCATCCCACTCTTCGATCAGCGCCGCGTGCCCGGCTGGAACCCTGGCGCTGAGTCGTTGCCTGGTGTCGGTATCCCAGCCGAGCGCGGCTCGCTTGTTGACCGCGCGCTTGCCCGCGAGAACTGTTCGGCGCAGCGGCACATCGTCGTCCAACCGCGGGACGAGTCCGAAAAGGACATCGATCAGCGGTTCCGCGCAGCCTGCCAGCCGTTCCTCGGCCACCCGTACCTCGGTGAGCAACTCGCCGACCTTCGGCACCACCAGGTCCACCACGGTCGCGTCCAGTCCGGCGACCCTGGTCAGGAACGGTCCGATCAGCGGGGACAGCCGATCGGCGACGAGCGGGCTGAGTGCGGCGGCGGTCATGCGCCCAGCCCGAACAGCAGCCGCGCGACGGTGTACAAGGAGTACAGGACGCCAACGAAGAGCACACAGCCGTAGGCGACGCACACCGCGCCATATGCGAAGTAGGAAGCCTTCGCCCGCTGGGAAGTCGAGGCTAAGTGAGGGGGAAGCTCGCGACGGCGGAGGACACTTTTCAGCACGGTGAACGCGCGCCCACGTGGGTCGACGAGACCGGTGCCCGCTTCGACAGCCGAATACCCGTCCGACGGCAGCAGCGGGTTGACGTTGACGATCAGGCCGAGCAGCTGCAGACCCAACAGGAAGATCGCGGTGGCTTGGATGAACCCGTCCGAATTGAGCGCGGTCAGACCGACCAGGCCGCACAAGATGCCGTCACTGGTGATCCCTGCCAGTGCGAGCGTGACCCGCCCGCCGCGGCCGTGCAGCCGGTAGGCGTCGGTCCGGTCGACGTAGGCGACCGGCATGAAGTAGAACAGCAGCGCGACGCCGAGGCCGCGGACCGGCGCTTTCAGCACCTGTGCGACCACGGCGTGCGAAAGTTCGTGGATCAGCACGATCAGCAGCTGCGCGATCACCGCGGTGACGAAGGCCGGGACGTGCACGTAGACGATCGGCGGGGTGCCCGCGAGCAGCGCGTAGCCACCGACCGCATACCCGCCCAGCGCGACAATACCTAGCAGGATGGCGAAGAATTTGACCGGGAGCAGGCGCAGTAGACGAGCGAGCGGCTCCAGTAGCTTCGGCAGCGACCGGGTGAGCACCACCCTCGGCATGAACATCGACGACCGGACTCGGTCGGACTTGAGCACCTTGTCCGGCAACGGCGAGCCGACCAGCAGACCGCTTTTCGCCAAGGCCTCCAGGAATGGGTCGATGTTCCGCTCGAGCGCGACCGATCTAGCGGACTGCCCGCCGGACAGGAATTCGACGAGGTCCTGCTTCGTCCGCGAGCCGTCCAGATGTTTGACGATCACTTCGGCCGCGGGCGAGATCCGGTGGTAATGGCCGGTAACCGGATCGAAGATCAGCGGGGTGTCGTCCATCCCGCGGAGGATTTCCAGCTCTTCTCGGAGCTTCGGCGCTGCACTGATCACTTCGTTACCTCAATCCATTGGATCCGCCCCGTAGAGGGCCATATGAGAACGCGACGACGTCCCTGGCTGCCATGGACAGCCAGGGACGCTCGGTCAGCCCGAAGCTGACGACGCCGAGGTCAGCGACGACGCGGAGCTAGCCGGACAAGAGAAAGAGCCTCCTGAGGTCAGCGACGAGAACGAACTGAGGGCATTGCCATCAGGAAGTTCTTCCAGCGCCATCTCACCGTCGATCGCGTACAGCTCGAACGCGGCCAACGACAAATCGTTGATCATGGATCACCTACTTTCCTATGCGGTCACGCGCTGTTCCGCGTGATTTGTGGTCAGCCCGAAGCCGATGACGCCGACGTCACCGAAGACGCCGAACTGCCCGGGCAGGACATGGACAGTGCGGACGTCAGCGACGAAAACGAGCTGAGCGCACTGCCTTCGGGCAACGACTCCAGGCCGAGTTCCCCGTCGAGAACGTAGAGATCGATCTCTGAGCGAACTATGCTGCTGGTGTTGAGCACTTCGCTGATCCCTTCAGATCGGTCTGGTCTGTTCGGCCGTTGCGCGACCGAACAGACCAGACAAGCGGAACATCACTCAGCCGAAGCAGCCGATGCTGCTGGCTGTGCCGGCGCTGGTGAACGGGCAGGCAGCGGTCGACACCGAGCCGGCACTGCTGACTGACGACAAGGCGTTGCCTTCGGGCAGCGCCTCGATCGCCATTTCGCTTTCGAGTACGTACAGTTCGAAAGTGTCTGTCATGGTTTTCCCTTTCTGCGTGGATCAGCAGGCTTAGCCGAAGGTGGAAGATGTACCCACGGTGGCCGCCGAGCTACCCGGGCAGGACGCTGTGGAACCCGATGCGGCGGTGAACCAGCAACCGAGCGCGTTGCCTTCCGGCAGCTCCTCGATCGCCAGCGCGCCATCCAGGGCGTACAGGTCGATAACGTTCGTGTGAGACATGAAGATTTCCCTTTCCTGGTTGGGAATCAGCCGCCCTGGCAGTTGGCCGACATCACGGATCCTGCGCTGCTGACCGGGCAGCTGGCACTACCGAGCGTGCTCGTGGTGCTGAAGGTGCCGAGTGCGTGGCCGTCGGGCAGGGTTTCCATCATCAGGCCGTCTTCAAAAAGCTCCACGGCGTGCAGATCGAAAGTGTTCTCGTTGCGCATGTCAGTAGCTCCTTTTTAGGTGTAGGTGGAGAAACTGGCGATCGAGCTGGCACTGGTGGCCGGGCACGATGCGGTGGACACCGAGCCGCCAGTGGAAACCGACGACAGCGCATTGCCATCGGCGAGTGTTTCGAACTCCAGCGAATCGCCCAAGGCGTAGAGTTCGAGATCGGGACCGGACATCTATTTCCTTTCTCACTCCCGGTGGTCTGCGACCTCCGGTGATTCGGGGGGTACGACCGGCTCACCGAGAGCCAGTGCGAAGAGTTGGTGCCTGCTGCTGCCGTCGCTGTGCAACGGCTGGCGCACGGAGGCGGGGATGAACCCGGCGAACACCGTGCCGGCCAGTCCGGTAGCCACCGCGTCGAGCCACATCGTGTAGGCGGCGGCCGAGGTCCTGGACATGAGCATGCGGTAGCCGTGCGCGCCACTCGATGTGGCGACTCGGTCGACGTCCGCGGCCAGCGAGACGATCGCCGCCGAGTCGCAGAACTCGGCCTGCAGGGTGAGGTCGTAGCGCGCTTCGTCCGCCGGGAGCGGGGCGACCGGCGTGTACGCGCGTACCTGGCTGTCCAGCCGGTAGATCCCCGGTTCGAGCCCGTTCACCCGGAACGCGACCACGCTGATCTCGAGCGCACCGGCCTCCTGTGCGTCCGGCCAGGCCGCTCGATCGGCGTCGAGACCACGATCGACGAGGTCGGCGATGTGCGCCGAGCCGATCGGCTCGGGACCGAAGAACCGCTGCGAGGTCCGGCGGTGCAACGCGTCGAGTAGCGAAGATCGGGCTTGTCGTGGTTCTTCGCCGACGATGACGGCGGGGCCGAGCGGGGCCGGTTCGGTCCTGGTCCTGACCGCGATCCCGCCACCGGCGGGAGGCCGGTCCGAAGCCAATTCGGAGAGCATCTGGGTAACGAGATCGAGCGGGCTGCTCATCGGGCACCTCCGAGGTCAAGGACGGCGGTGATCGGTTCGACGTCGGTGTCGAGGCCGATCCCGGTGGCCAGTTCGCTGTCGTCGAAGTCCGGGCGCTGGTGGAACCCGATGCCGAGCACCGAGCAGACCTCCCGCGCTGTGGCCTGGGCGCAGCCGCTGTCGAGGAACACGATCCGCAGCGCGAACGCCGAGTACTTCTCGGCGACCTTGCGGTAGTCGCCGCCGAGCACGACGGTGACCGGGGCGTCGCCTCGCACCGTGTCGGTGCGGACCGAAAGCCGCGCCAGCTGGTGGGTCGAGTTCACGTAGCCGTAAGTGCCCGGCTCGATGCCGTCGCACGAGCGCACCACGACGTAGGCGGTGACCGAGCCGATGTTGCCACCGCTGGCCGTCCAGCGCAGGACCTTCTGCTCGGTGACGGCCTTGGTGCCGACGGCCGTCATCAGTACCAGCGACAGCCGTTCGGCGTCCACATCGGATATCCGACTGTCCACAGTGATGCGTGCCGGTTCCCAAGCGGAGGCAAGCAGTTCGAACGGCGGGGCGGGCAGATCCGTCTTTGGCGCCACCGGCCAGATCCTCGACTTGCGCTGCAGGGCGAGATTCGAAGGCTTGTAGTGCATCTGATGCGCCTTGAGGTCAGCGAACTCCTTGGGCGGCATGGCGACCGACGCCTCGTATCGAGCGGGAATGGTCGCTTCCTCGGCGACGGGGCCATCTGCTGTCGAACAGAGTTCGCAGCCAGGACGGGTCGCGGAGGAGATCTCGGACTGGCTGAGATCGTCGAGGTTTACCCGGCGCCAGCGGGACGGCAGCGGCGACGGCGTGCTCCGCGAGATCATCGCGAACAGGTCCCGCGCGAAGAGTGCCGCCGCGAGGTCGACGTCACCGCCACACGCGGCCCGGTCGTCGCTGGTGTTATCGGAGGAAAGGCAATACAAGCAGGGCGTGGTGCGTGGATCCACCACAGGGCCGAGTTCCGCGGTACGCCCATCGAGGCGAACCCGTACCAGCGGGATGCTCTTGTCCCAGCAGTGCCGAACCGCTTCATCCGCCGTCGTGCCTGCGGAGTCGACCCACACCACCAGGTTCGTGTCCGGCCTGGGCAGCGGGCCGGCGGCCACTCGCACATCGAGCGACGAAGCCAGTTCGGCGGTGAACGCTTCGGCGAGCCCGCTCGTGCCGAATACCTCCAGCCGGACCGACTCCAGCCGCATGGCCGCCTGCTCCCAGGAAGCGTTCGCGCCGGTGGAGTCTCCGATCCGCGACAGGTAGTCCGCGAGTTCAGCCTCGACCTCTCTCACCGGATGCTCCGCCGGGGGTCCTTCCTCGATGACACCGCACGCCCACAGCAGGGAAAGTGCTTTGAAGGCAACGTCTTCGCTGATTTCCAGTTCGGACGCGAGTGTTTCGTGCCTGGTCTGGCCGTCGAGCAGGTCGAGCAGCGACGGCAGCAACGCTGTCGCCGACTTGCCGCGGAACAACTGGCGCTTCGGGCCACCTTCGACGACGAGCTCGTCCGGTTCCAGGCGGACCACCAGCCCGCGCCGCACTCGCGGCCGCTGCGGCACCCGAAGCTGCGGGTCGAACCTCGCTGCGGTGCCGATCGACTCTGCGGTGATCACCGATGGTCCCTTCATACGGCCTTCGCCTCCTCCGTGTTCGTGGCCGACATGGCCGCCAGTTGCCCGAACAGCTCTTCGGATCGCGACCCGGTGTGTCGACGGCAGCGCTGACAGCGGTCCACCGCGACCACCGAAGACCTCGAGGTGGTGCCGTTTACCTGGTCGAACCGCCGAATGGTGCCGCCGAGGCGCTCCAGATCCGGTGCCGCGAACACCTCGTCGATTGCCTGTAGCGTGAACCCGGCCGCGATACCGACGTGGTGCTGCGGGAAACCGGTCGGCTGCGTGCCATCGACGTCCGACACAGGGCCAATGCCCCGCCGATGTTGGTTCCGTCGGGCGAGATAGCACTGGTAGCAGGCGGTCCGGCCGGGCACGACCACCGGACCGCACTGCAGATCGGTGGCACCGGGGCGCACTCCAAACCAGGGCACGCCGAGCCGGAATGCGGCCTCGTCGATGCCCTCCGCGAGCCGCGGCCGTTCATGCGAGGTCGCCAGCACGATCAGGTCGGTGTAGGGCCAGAGACTTGAATGGGTCCCATCGGTCAGCTCGTGCGGGGTCACCGGCAGGTGCGCGGCGAGCCTGGCGCCGACCGCGTTGCCGAAGGCGCCTGCCGTGAGCACCAGGACTTGCCTGGTTCGCACGGATGAATCAGTGCTACTCATGTGGTGTCCTTCCAGCTCAGGCGAACGGCTGCGGGTTGGGGTTGATCTCGTCCTCGCCGTGCACCGGATGGCCCATCGCGGCCGGCGCCGTGTAGAGCCGCGGATGGTTCAGATATCTGGCGCGGTGGGCGAAGGACAGTGGCATCGCCTGCGGTACGAGCACTCGGACCACGGTCGCGCCGGCCTGCCGCGCCTCGTCGGTGGTCAGGTCGACCACGATGACCTCGTGGCCGGCGCGGTGCATCCGGTCGAGCAGCCACGGCAGCGGCTGTTCGTCTTGCCCCGGTACCGGCAGGTCGGCGAGCCGGTGAACCGGGCGGTCGCCGTCGAGAAGGAAGTCGAACTTGTCGCGGCTCGAAAGCGGCCCGTTGAGCAGCGCGCCCCCGATCACGCTGACCGTGTCCTGCGGGTCCGCTGGAGCGTTCTCGTCGGTGACCCCCACGAAGGACCGCAGTGCGATGCGCAGTGAGGCTGCCTCGCGGTGCAGCTTCGCCAGCGCCTTCACCGGGTCAACGTCACAGGTGGCCGCGACGAGCTGCGCCAGATCAGGGTCGTGGTCGGCCAGCTGCAACCCGTAGACCACCGGGATGCCGAGGTCGGTGGTCGCGTCGAAGAACAACGTCCGGATGTTCTCCGAGCGGCCCCGGTCGAAGTAGTCCCGGTATTCGCCGTGCAGCTCGCGCTCGTCGAATTCGAGGCGCGGCAAGCGAAGCCGCTGCAGCCAGGTCAACGCGATGGAATCGCGTTCGACCACCTCAAGCAGGCCGTTCGTCACCGCGTCGACCAGGTTCCCGTGCGCCGCACAGCCCGTGGAGACGGCGTGTTGGTACCGCTCGCTCGCGGACTCCGGGGTGAATTTCAAGTACACCTGCGTGGCAGGCACGAACACCGCCCTGCCCCTGGTCAGCGACCAGCCACGCACCCAGCGCAGCGGGATTCGGGGATCGGTGACGATCAGTCCGCACCTCGGGTCGGCGAGCTCGCGGGCCGAGCAGTTGGGCCACTCCCACGGCGGGATCGCGTCCTCACCGAGCTCCGCCGCGGTCGCCCAGATCAGCTTGTCGGGGTCCCATACGCAGGAGGAATACCGCTCCAGCGACTCCGCGACGGCCAGATGCGCGGCCAGGTCGGGATCGAGGGCGCCCCCGGCGCCATCGAAATTCCCCGAGGAGGCGCTGTGCGCCCAGCCTGCCTGGGTCGGGACCGCCGCCCCGGGGTCACCGAGTGACCCGGTGTAGATCGAGTACACCGGTTCGCCCTCGGTAACCGGTAGCCAGGTCAATCGGGACACCAGCCCGAAAGGCGAAACCAGCTTTCGCATTTCCCGGAGCGATTCGGGAATCTGGGACCTGTTTTGGGCAGCCCGCACCGTCGACAATTTTCCTCCCCTGATGACAGCTCTACGGCACGCAAATTGAGTAACGACCGCGATTTTCGGGCAACGCGGCGTTGCCTTGCCCCACGCATTTCCCGGCCCCGCGCGGAAGTTGTCGTGCTCGATGTTGCGTTGGGTGACGGCCTCAGAAGCTTCGACCCAGCCAGAAACGTTTGCTCACGTACGCATTGGCAGAGTCTCAGTGTTTGCTGTAGCTTACACCCGATCGAGTGCAACTCTAGGCAAAAGCCCGCGCGGTGTCAACGGTAGCTAACGGCTGCTAAGATTGGCCGGTATCCTTGTTAACGCAAGATGGGAGTCGGCCATGACCGAGCCGCGCCCACGATCCTTCGCCGAGAAGCTCGCCCACGTGATCGCCACCGTGCACCCGCCGGACCGTGGGCCTTACAGCTACCGGGAGATGGAAGCAGGGATCCAGGAGCGAGGGCTGGCGCCAGTCAGTGGCGCCTACATCAACCAGCTCGTCAAGGAACGCCGGGACAACCCGGCGATGAGCGTCATCGAGTCGATCGCGGGGTTCTTTGGCGTCCCGCCGGGATATTTCTTCGACGACGAGATCGCGGCAAACATCGACAAGCAACTGGAAGCGCTGGCACGCTGGCGCGACTCCGAGGCGATCGAAACGGCCGAACGGATCATGCAACTCGGTCCACGCGACCGCCGCACCGTGGTCGACCTGATCGACTCGCTCCAGCAGTACGAGGAGCAGCCACGTGACCGGCGCACGCGGCGAAAGCCTGCGACTCACGACTAGCCAGGGCGTAGCGCGAAATCGCTTTGCAGACCCCGCGGCACTACAAATAGCCTGCTGAAACAACCTTGCGTAGCGCTCTCGTGACTAGCGGTCCGCGTTTACGGTAGTCTGCGCTCGAGTGATCGGTTACCGGTCGCCAAAGCAGTACATGTCAGAGACTCTTGGGGAGGGGTTGGATTTGACATGGCTAGGTATTTACGCGCGCTGCAAACGTCGAGCGCGCATGCTGGATCGCAAAGTTGGTATTCCCGATCCGTGGGACATCAACGCGTTTTTGGACGCGCTCGAGCAGCACCGCGGACGGCAGATCGACCTTTGTGCACTGTCCTGGACACTGGGTGCCAGCGCCGGTGCCTGGCGTGCTTATCCGGATCACGACGTTATCGCCTATAGCGAGAACACTTCGCCGGTGCACCAGGACGCAATTATCCTGCACGAGATCGGGCACATGATCGCTGGCCACCGCGGGCGGTGCGTGCTCTCCGTAGAGCAGGCGCACTTGCGGGCGCCGGACCTCGCGCCTGCCGCGTTCGTTCACATGCTCGAACGAGCCGATGCCGCAGCAGAGGAACAGGAAGCCGAGTTGACCGCTCGGTTCGTCATCGCGCGAATAGCAGTGCAGCGTTCCCGCCAGCTTGCCCGTTCACCCCTCGCCGAGCGGGTCGAAGACGTATTCGGCTAACAGATTCCACGTGGAGCCATGGCAGCAGCAATCACCTCTTACCTTCTAGCGGCAGCCCTGTTGTTGACCGCGACCGTGCGGGCACTCCGGCTACGAACAGCCACCAATGTGCCCGCGGTGCGCAGCAGCGTAGTCATGCTGCTGGCAATGGCCGTCACCTTCGCGGTTTTCGCACCGACGTCGCAAGCATGGGCCAACCGTTTCGTGCCGGATCTCTTCAAGCTAACCGGAAACGTCGCGACGCTGGTAGCGATGTCGGCGGGAAGCGCACTGGTTTACCACACCCGATACCCAGCGGATATCGCACACAAGAAAGTCCGGCCTCGAGTCCTGCTCCTGATGGGCGCGATCGGATTGATGGTCGTGATGTTCGTCGTGCCGCATCCGGTGGCGCTGACCGGATCCTTCGACGGACTCTACGCGATTGATCCAACGCTGATCGTCTACACGATCACCTATGCCTGCTACTTCGGCGGCACCCTTGTCTCGCTCGGTGTCAACTTCATCCGCTTTGCGCGGGACTCCGCCACAGCGATGGCAGTCGCGCTATGGATACTGACCATCGCTGCGATCGTTGGCGTCGCCCACAACGTGGCGACGATCTTCATCGTGTTCCGCAATGCGCTCTCCGGCGCACGGTCGGGTGCGGGTGGCACGACAGGTGTGTGTCACTCGGCATTCTCGGACGTCTCGTGTTTCGTGGCAATCGGTACCCCCATTGTCGCTGCCGCGATCGCCGTAGTGGGCTTTCTTCTTTCCGCCGCGGCACCGCAGTTCGAAAAATATCAGCGCTGGAATCGGCATCGCCGCGTCAATCGGCGGCTTGTCCCGCTTTGGGAACTCCTCAGTAGCGCCTTTCCCGAGATCGTCCGGGGCCGCGGCCGGCGATATGCCACCATCTCCGACCGTGTCGTCGAGATCCGCGACGGACTTCTCCTGCTCGCTCCGTACAGAGACCACGCCGTCGCCGGCATCGCGGCATCCGCCGCTGACCAAGCCGGCCTCTCAGCGACCCGACATGCAGCCATCGTCGAAGCCGCGCAGATCGTCGTCGCCCACCGCAGACACGCTGTGGACAGCACTCCCCTGAACGACCGACCACCCGCTCCGCACGATGAGCCCGCCGATTTTGAAGCCGAGATCGCCTGGCTCGAGCGCGTCGCCGATGCACTCACCGACTCGGTCGTCATCGCACAGTTGAACCATCAGTCGATCATGGAAGACGAAACGTCATGACTACTAAGACCACTGTCATCGTCGATCAAGACGGCGGTATCGACGACACGCTCGCGCTCATTCTTCTCGTGAGGACCCCCGGCATCGAGATCGCCGGGGTGGGTTCGGTCCACGGCAATGTCACCGCGGAAGCCGCCGCCAACAACGGGTTGCGCGCGCTGGAACTCGCGGGCGACCACATCGTCCCAGTCGCGATCGGAGCGGCCGAGCCACTCGCCCAGCCATTACATCTCGCACACCCCGAGGACCTATTCGGTAAGGCCGCGGGGTCGCCGAAGCGGAAGCCAATATCCGAGGAGACCGCCGCCGAACAGATAGTGCGCCTCGCCCATAAGCACCGCGGTGAGATCGACCTGCTCACCCTCGGCCCGCTCACCAACGTCGCGCTCGCGCTGGCCGCTGAGCCTGAGTTGCCCCGACTCGTGCGTCGCGTTGTCTCGATGGCGGGCGCGTTGACGGTGCGAGGCAACATCAGCGAGCATGCGGAAAGCAATGTGTGGCACGACCCCGAAGCGGCGGCCCAGGTACTTTCAGCCGGGTTCGACCTAACGCTGGTGCCACTCGACCTGACCCGCAAAGCCACCGTCACCCGGCTGTGGCTGGAGCGTATCGCCGTTGATCAAGACCGGCTCTGGGGACGACTGGCCGCTATGCTGCTCGCGGTGCCAGGGAAGCTTCCTGCATTCCCTCTGCACGATCCGCTGGCCGCCGCGATCCTGCTCGATCCGACGTTCGCCACATACCGGCACACACCCGTCGTCGTCGACCTCGACGAAGACCGGCGTGGACAGACCCGCGATGCAGATGCAGAACATGCGCCTGCTGTCGCCATCGCCGTCGAAGCCCGGACCAGCACGCTTCTCGACCTGCTGATCCACGCGTTGATGCCGGGCCGGGCGTCTCGTTCCTGAACTCAACCCGCGATCTCGCGGAGTGCCCGCAAGTGGATGTCCCATGCCTTGCGGCCGTCCGCGGTGAGTGACAGGTAGGTACGCGGGCGTTTGCCGACGAAGACCTTGCGCACCTTGACGTAGCCGGCTTCTTCAAGCGTCGAGACCTGTTTGGACAGTGCCGAATCGGAGATCTCCACCGCCTCCTTGATCGACTTGAAGTCGGCCTCGTCGACAGCGGCGAGCGCGGCGGCGATAGAGAACCGGATCGGTGCGTGGATCACCGGGTTCAGTGCCAGCCGTGGATGGCTCACTTGCGGCCACGCACCTCGAGCCAGGCAGCCAGTACGAACGGGATCGCGCTGAGTACCGCGGCCGGCACCCACCACGCCGGATTCTGCGGGAAGCTCACCTGCCCGAGCGGGCTCGCGATCGCGATGACCAGGCCGACGAGCGCACCGAGGATCGGATAGAAGTAGCGCTGACGGCGAGCCACTACCGGGCGGGTAGCCGTATAGAGAATGAACGCGAAGAGCGGGAGCAGCGCACCTGGCATGAGCAGCATCCCCGCGTTCGGGAGCAGCCCGCCAGCCAGCACTATGGCGGCTTCGAGTACGCCTAGTCCGAGCACCGCTTTCGGGTACCAACGGCCCTGTCCTCGCACCTTCGAAGCCATCGAGTCTGCGGTGTCCAGTGCTTGTTTCGCTGTTGCTTCATCCATTGTGTCCACGATCCTTCTGCCGCGTTGGGGAGGATACCAGTCGGGCACCGCTCAGCGCGGTTCGTCCTGATCCCACTTGAACGTACGAACTGCGAGGGTCGCGACCACCAGAGTGGTGAGCGCGACGACCAGCACCGAAATCCACGCCTGGTGCATCGGCCTGCCCGCAGGCAGCTGGGTCTGCATCAAATCGGCATAGAAGGAGGTCGGAAGATAGCTCAGCGCCCTGCCAACGGCGGAGGGCAGCAGGTAGAGCGGGAACGTGAGGCCGCCGAGGAAAAGCGCCGCAAGCTGGATCAAAGTACCGAAGTTGGTCGCCGCGTCTGGAGACGACAACCGCCCGCCGATCAGGTAACCGATGCTGCCGAACAGAGCCATGCCCAGCACGGTGATGCCGAACAGCGGGAGCAGGTTGGCCGCGCGGACGATGCCGAGCGCGGCGGCGATCGCGAGCAGCACGACTGTCTGGCAAAGGATCATCACGATCCGGACGGACATATGCGTGTAAAGCAGCCGTGCCCTGCCGATCGGTGTGGTGCCGAGCAAACGCAGAGTGCCTTTGCTCCGCATGCCAGCGAGCGGCCCGGCCGTGACGGTAAGCGCGGCGCTCGTGACGGCGAGATAGAGCGCCATCGGGATCACCGTCTGACTGAAGTCCGGCCCTCCGTCGCCTTTCGGCACGAGCGACCCGATGAGCAGAAAAAGGCCGAGCATGCCATAGGGAAAGAACAGCGCGAACCAGAAGTACCGATGGTCGCGCAGCAGTTCCCTGGCGTGTAACGAGGTCAATGCCCGTGTCGCGGTGAGAGTGGTCATCAGGCTGCTCCTCGCTCGTCGGCGCCGACATCTGCTTCGGCGAACTCATGACCGGTGAGCCTGCGGAAGACTCCCTCGAGCCCGGCGTCCTTCAGTTCGATCTGGCGCGCTCCCAGCGAACCGGCGATGATCCCGAACACGGCGTCAGGGTTGGTGGTCCGCAACCGGACGCTGGTGTCTTCGCCGGTGCCACGCGGCGTCGTCTCCAGCTCGGTCGTGAGTGATTCGAGCGCGCTCAGGTCGGCATTGGTCCGCACGGTGAAGTGGATTTCCCGATCCGGCGCGTGCGCCCGGATCAGGTCGTCGGGGGTCCCGCAGGCCGCGATCCGGCCACAGTGCAGCACGGCCACGCGGTCGCACAGCAACTGCGCTTCCTCCATCGAGTGCGTCGAAAGCAGTACTGTGCCGCCACCTTCGCGATAGGTGCGGAGCGCTGCCCACAATTCCTGCCGGGCATTGGGATCCAACCCGGTCGACGGTTCGTCGAGCACGAGCAGCCGCGGCCGTGAGACCAGCGCGAGGCCGACCAGCACGCGTTGCTTCTGGCCACCGGAAAGTTTGGCGACCTTCTTGTTGCGCGACTCGCCGAGGCCCATCTTGGCGATGACCGTTTCAGCGCTGTCGGGCTCGGGATAGAACGAAGCCCAGGTCGAAAGCAGCTCGAACACAGTCTGCTGCTCGAAAACCGCGGCCTGCTGCGGCTGGATGGCGACCTGCAGCCGAATCTCGCCACGCTGCGCGACCGGATCCAACCCCAGTACCCGGACCCGGCCCGAATCGGGCTTGCGCAGTCCCACCATCGTCTCGATGCTGGTCGTTTTGCCCGCCCCATTGGGGCCGAGCAGGCCGAAGATCTCGCCGCGCCCGACCGTGAGCCGCACCCCGTCCAGCGCGGCGAATTCCTCGACTGGGCCAGGATATCGCTTGACTACGTCCTCGAAGAAGATCACCGGTTCATCCGACGCCATCGTGGCCGTCTCCCCTCGTTCCCGGCGGGTGATCCCCAGCCGACTAGTTGCGAAGCTAGCAGCTACTTTCCAAAACGGCAACTACTTGCCACATGATGTCATCTTGCTAGATCGAGAACGCTGCCGCACGGGATGCCCTGGGTGAATGAGGTGCGGCGACTAGAGCTGGATGATCACCGGTCCTGCGTGACGCCCCTGACCTGGTCCGCAACCTCGATGGCATTCCAATGGCGGATCTGGATTCGGCGAACCGGGCCGTGCTACAGCGGGAGATCGGCAAGCTCGAACGTGAAGCGACCGAACTGTCCCGCACGAACCCGAACGACACCCGATCGCGGCAGCAAACCGACTGGCAAAGCAAGGGAAAAGCTGGACGAGATCGCTGGAAAACTCACCGGCTTGCGCAACATCGAGAAACCGTCTGAACCACCCCGGCGCTGGCCAACAGCAAGCGTTCCTCATCGGCCTGGACGTCCAAGGCGACCGAAAGGCGATCGTGTCCTCCGACAACTCCGACACCGCCAAGAATGTCGCCACGTACGTGCCGGGCACCGGTGCCGAGCTGGCGAAGATCAGCGGCGAGATGGAACGCTCCGACCCGATGGCCGACGCGGCCATGCGAGCCGATTCACCGTCGACCACGGTGATCTCCTGGGTCGGTTACGACACCCCGGACGACGTGGTGCCCAACGCGATGAGCTCCGACTACGCCGACAACGCCAAGAAGGACCTGGACCGGTTTCAGGATGGCCTGCGCGCCACCCAATCAAGGCGACCCGTCGCACAATACGACGGTCGGGCACAGCTACGGGACAACCGTGATCGGGCACGCCGCTCGCGACGAGCACCTGGCGGTCGACGACATCGTGTTCGTCGCGAGTCCGGGTGTCGGGGTCAACCACGCGAGTGAACTCGGCTTGCCCGCCGAGCGTTGACCGCCTTCGGCAGATCGGATTCCGGGACCGACGGCCCGCGCCCTCACACGAGCAACCCGTGCCGCCATGCCGGAAAGCGTCGGCGTCCCGTTCTCGGGTCACAAGAAGCCGATAACCGCTGGCTTCGCCAGGATCTCCAAGACACAGCCATGGATAGTCGCGACGCCAGCGAGCACCACATATCAAATGGAGCCACAGACTGCTCCAGTTTTGCTCCACCTACTGAACGGTAACTGAAGTGCAGTCCACAATGGACAAACATTTGGCGTGCCAAAAAACAGCGCCCGACCTGCGGAAACTCGCAGACCGGGCGGTTTGTAAATTCTGTGGAGCTAAGGGGACTCGAACCCCTGACCCCCTCACTGCCAGTGAGGTGCGCTACCAGCTGCGCCATAGCCCCGGAGCGGGTAACCCCGCATCTCGTAGGTACAGACTTTACAACACCCACCAGAGGCCTCCGCGATGGGGGTCCCTACCGGTCCGGCCTCAGGGAGGCCGGACCGAACGACTCCCAGTAGTCGATCCTCGTCGTGCTCGACCGCGGCGTAGTTGCTGGTCGCCGAGGCCACTCCGGGTTAAGACGGAACCACTGTCCGTGCCCGGAGTGGCCGAAACCGCATGGTGCGGTTACTGCTGGAGCCAGCCCGCCTTGACGTCGACGACCTTGCCGTCGCGCACGACTGTCGGGGTGCCGAAGCCCTTTGAGCCGTCGGGGAAGGTCTGCTCGAGGCTCGGGTCCTTGGCGGTCTTGTTCTCGAATTCGCTGGTCAGCTGGGCGTCGTAGGTGCCCGCGTTGACCGCGTTGGCGAAGTCCTGGCCGGTGATGCCCAGGTCCTGGCCGAGTTTGATCAGCTGCGCCTTGTCGTAGCCGCGCGCGCCCTCCTTGGGCTGCGTCTTGAAGAGAGCGTCGTGGAACTGGGCGAACTTGCCCGCGTCGGCGGCCGCGAGCGCGGCGTTGGCCGATTCGAGCGAGTAGCCCTCCGGGTTCGACCTGGTGTTGAGCATCGGGACCATGTGGTACTTGACCTGCAGCTGCCCGGCGTTGACCTGCTGGCGGATCTGCCCGCCGTAGCTCTTCTCGAAGTCACCGCAGATCGGGCACAGGAAGTCCGCGTACACGTCGATGGTCTTCGGGGCCCCTGGCTTGCCGAGTGTGACGACGACCCCGTCGCGCTTCTCGACCACGCCGGCTGCGGGTGCCTCGATGCCCGCGGTCGGGATGGCCTGGCCCTCGGTCTTGTTCTTCGACGCGTTGGTCCACAGGACGCCGCCGATCACCAGCGCGGCGAGCACCACGACTCCGGCCACGATCGCGATGATCTTCTTCGTATCGCCGCCGCCCCTGGCCTGCGTCAGCGCCCTTGCCGCCTGCTGCTGCTGGCGCTTCTTCCGAGCGTTGCGCTCAGCTCCACCCACTGCTCATGTCCTTTCCGAACTTGCCGTTTCATCGAACGAGTCGTCCGGAACGGCCTTCGAGTTCCAGCCGAGCCAGCCGTCGACGGAGAACAGCGTCGACGGGCGCAGCGTCAGCCACACCGCGAGCAGCAGGAACCCGGTGTCCCGCGCTATTTCCTGCGGATACTGCGTCTGCCCCGCCGCGACCTGGCCGCCGCCGCCGAAACAGCCGCAGTCGATGGTCAGCCCGCGTGCCCACGACTGGGCGATCACCGCGATCAGCAGAAGCAGCAGCACGATCGAGCCGATGCCGGCGAGCCTGGTGCCGAACCCCGCGAGCAGCATCACTCCGAGCACCAGCTCGAGCAGGGGCAGCATGGTCGCGACCGGGCCGACGAGCCCGTCCGGGAGCAGCTCGTAGGCCTTGACCGCGATGAACGTCTGGCCGGCGTCGCTGATCTTCAGCCAGCCGGAAACCAGCCACACCGCGGCGAGCCCGACCCTGACCAGAGTGCCGATCAGGTCGAGCACGCGTGGAGACGGTTTGGGCACGCACTTAGGCTAACGACCGCACCTGAGAAAAACATGAGGTCGGCCGATCGGTGGAAGGAGGTCATCTGTGCGGGTGAAATCGCTCACCACGCTGGGGGTCCTGCTCGTGCTGCTCGCCGCGTGCGGGTCGCGCGGCTCCGCCTCGGATTCGCTCGTGAAGCGGGCGAGTGACCGAAACCACCTCACCATCGGCACGCGCTTCGACCAGCCTGGGCTGTCCGAGCGGACACTCGACGGCCGGGTCGTCGGCTTCGACATCGACGTCGCCAAGTACGTCGCGAACGAGCTCGGCGTGTCCCCCGACGAGATCACCTGGCGCGAGACCGACCCGAAGTCCCGCGAGCCCGACATCAGCTCGGGCGCGGTCGACATGGTCGTCGCCACCTACTCGATCACCCCGGCCCGGAAGCAGGTCGTCTCGTTCGCGGGCCCGTACTTCGTCACCGGGCAGGACCTGCTCATCCGGCTGAACACCCCCGACATCACCGGGCCCGAGAGCCTCAACGGCAAGAAGCTGTGCTCGGTGCCGGGCACGACCTCGGCCGACGAGGTGAAACGCCGCTACGCGCGTGCCGTCGAGCTGAGCGAATATCCGCGTTACCCGGCCTGTGTGACCGCGCTGCTGGCCGGGCAGGTCGACGCGGTGACCACGGACGCGGTGATCCTGGCAGGCTATGTGACGCAGAACCCGGAGCTGCTGAAGGTCGTCGGGCAGTCGTTCACTGTCGAGAAATACGGCATCGGCCTGCGCAAGGGTGACATCGAGGGGCAGAACGCGGTCAACGCGGCGATCCGCAAGATGATCACCAGTGGCGAGTGGGTCAAGTCGCTCAACGCCAACATCGGCCCGTCGGGGTACAAGCTGCCCGCGCCGCCGGAGGTCACCGAAACCCAGTGAAGCTCCCCGACCTGCCCATTCGCGCGGTGCTCGGCGAGCTGGGCGACCTGCTCGACGCGCACGGCACCGCGGTGCTGGTCGCGCCGCCGGGCACCGGCAAGACCACGCTCGTGCCGCTCGCGCTGGCGGAACGGGCGCCGGGGAAGATCGTGGTCGCCGAACCCCGCCGGATCGCCGCGCGCGCCGCGGCCGCGCGGATGGCCGCGTTGCTGGGTGAACGGGTCGGTGAGACGGTCGGGTACTCGGTGCGCGGCGACCGGAAGGTGTCGGCGGCGACGCGGATCGAAGTCGTGACGTCCGGTCTGCTGGTGCGCCGCGTGCAAAGTGACCCGGAACTGCCCGGCGTGTCCACGATCCTGCTCGACGAGTGTCATGAACGGCATCTCGACGCCGACCTGCTGCTGGCGCTGCTGCTCGACGTGCGCGCGGGCCTGCGTGACGACTTGCGGCTGCTCGCGACGTCGGCGACCGTCGCGTCCGGCAGGCTGGCCGCGCTGCTCGGTGACGCCCCGGTGCTCACGGCCGATGCCAGGATGTTCCCGGTCGAGGTCTCGTACCATCCCGGGGCGCGGGGCGAGCGGATCGAAGCGACCGTCGCGCGGACCATTCGCACCGCACTGTCCGAAGTAGACGGTGATGTGCTCGCGTTCCTGCCCGGTGTCGGCGAAATCGCGCGGGTGTCCGCGATGCTGCCCGGCGTGGACGTGTTCCCGTTGCACGGCAGGTTGACCGCCGCGCAGCAGGATCTGGCGCTGCGCCAAGGCGAACGGCAGCGGGTCGTGCTGGCGACGGCCGTCGCGGAGTCGAGCCTCACCGTGCCGGGGGTGCGCGCGGTCGTCGACTCCGGGCTGGCCAGGGTGCCGCGCGTCGATCACCGGCGCGGGCTGCCCGGCCTGGCGACGGTCCGGGTTTCGGCCGCCGTGTCCGAGCAGCGGGCCGGGCGAGCGGGCCGTGAGGCGCCCGGGCGTGCTTATCGCTGCTGGGCGGCTCACGAGCAGGCGAGCCTGCCCGCGTATCCCGAGCCCGAGATCCGCACCGCCGAGCTGGCCAGGTTCGCGCTCGAGCTGGCCTGCTGGTCGACCCCGGACGGCAGTGGCCTGACCTGGTGGGACCCACCCGGCGAAGGCGCGCTCGCCGCGGGCCGCGCGCTGCTGGTGACGCTCGGCGCGACCGACGCCGACGGCACGGTCACCGCACGCGGGCGCAAGATGGCCGGGCTCGGCCTGCATCCCCGCCTCGCCAGGGCGCTGCTCGACGGCGCCGCCGCGGTCGGCGCCAGGTCGGCGGCCGAGGTCGTGGCCTTGCTCGACGCCGGTGGCACGCTGACCGATGTCGAGGCCGAGATCCGGCGCCTGCGGTCGGCTTCGGAACGCTGGAAGGCCGAGGTCAAACGGCTGGCGAAGCTGGTTCAAGGCGGCGCGGAGAAGCCGGATCCGGCGCTGGTCGTGGCATTGGCGCATCCGGAACGGCTCGCGCGACGCCGGAATCCCGGTTCGCCGGTCTATCTGATGGCGGGCGGCACCGCGGCGGAGCTGCCGTCGGGCAGCGGCCTGGGCGACACCGAATGGCTCGCGGTGGCCGAAGCGACCAGGGACCCCGGCCGCGTCAACGGCATCGTCCGGCTCGCGGCCCGTGCCGACGAGCAGCTGGCTGTCCGCGCGGCCCCGGCGTTGCTGTCCGAAGTGGACGAAGTGACCTGGGCCGGCGACGTGGTCGCCAGGTCCGTGCGCAAGCTCGGCGCGATCGTGCTCTCGGAACGCCCACTCCGCGATTTCGACGCGCGGGAGGCGCTGCTCACCGGCCTGCGCACCGAAGGACTCGGCTTGCTCAAGTGGTCCGATGACGCGAAGCGGCTGCGCGAGCGGATGACTTTCCTGCACCGGGTTCTCGGCTCGCCTTGGCCGTCGCCGGACGACGAGGCAGTTTTGTCCACTGTGGACTTGAGCAGTGCACGGCGCAGGTCCGATCTGGCCAAGATCGATGCCGGGCAGGCGTTGAAGCAACTGCTCCCCTGGCCTGCCGCCTCCCGTTTCGACGAACTCGCGCCGGATCGGCTCGAGGTGCCGACCGGTTCGCGTATCCGCGTGGACTACACGGCCGACGAGCCGGTGCTCGCGGTCAAGCTGCAGGAGACCTTCGGCTGGACGGCCACGCCCCGCGTCGCGGACGGCCGGGTGCCGGTCGTGCTGCACCTCCTTTCACCCGCCGGTCGCCCGGCGGCGGTCACGGCGGACCTGGAATCGTTCTGGCGTAACGGTTATCTGGCTGTGCGTGCCGACCTGCGCGGGCGGTACCCCAAGCATTCCTGGCCGGAGGATCCGCTGACCGCGGCGCCGACGCGCCGGACCAAGCAGAAGGGGTCGTGAGCGCTGCGGGCGGTTAGAACCGCCCGCAACGCTCACGAGCCCTTTAGCCCTTGGTGCCTCGGACCGCGAAGCGCTGGACGTCCATGTACAGGCAGCCTGCCGAGGTGGGCTGCGGTGTGCAGGAGACCTGCGGGTAGAAGGACAGCTGGTTCGAGAACACGGTCAGCCGGAGGAAGCGCACGCCGGCCGTGCTGCCGGGGGCCAGCGTGAGCGGGTGGAGTGCGTTCAGGTCGGCGGGTTTGAAGTCGGCACTGCCCGCCTTCACCCAGGTCGTGCCGTCCACCGAGGTCTCGACGGATACCTCCTTGGCCGCGGCGGGCGGGTCGTCGCCGCAGTTGTTGGAGGGATCGATTTCGATGGCGCTGATGGTGACCGGCCCGCCGAGCTTGACCGTGACGAAGCGCGACTGGACGGTGCCGTCGGGGTTGAGCGCCTTGTCGGTCGACCAACCGGCGCCGCCGAGCGGTGAGGAACGCAGCAGGTCGGCGGGACCGCAGCCGTACAGGGACCAGTCGACGCCGTTGAAGGCCGCTACCGAGGCGCCTGCCGCGTCCGACGCCCAGTTCTGCCGCAGTTTCCAGTCCACCGTCGTGGTGCCGGAGCGGACCGAGACCGCGCGGATCTCGCTGTCCGCGCCGCCGCCGAAGGCGTAGACCTTCGGGTACGTGCCCGGCAGGACTCCGGTGATCTTGTAGGTGCCGTCGGCGCCGGTGACCGCGGCGAACGAGCCGCCGAATCCGGAATCGTGGCCGCCGAAGCGGATCGAGACACCGGCGAGCGGGGCGGCCGAGTCGCCGTTGACGACCTTGCCCGTGACGGTCGCGGTCGGCGTGCCCGCCGGCGGCGGCACCGAGAAGTCCTCGGCCGGCGTGGTGTCGTCACCGGTGATCGTGCCTGCGAAGAAGCCCATGCCCCTGGCGGCGAACGTCTTCCAGATCTTGGCGGCTGCCTGGCCACCGTTGATCACCACGTCGGCCTGCAGGATCGAGTTGCGCATGTCCAGGAAGGACGGCGACGCGGGCGAAAGCTCCATCGCCCTGGTCACCAGCGCCCTGGTCAGCGTCACGCCGAGTGCCGAGCGCAGGTCCCACAGCGTGCTCGCCCAGATCTCACCGTCGGCGTGCACCTCGGGGAACGGCAGGATGTGGCCGAGGTCGCCGTAGGTGTAACCACCGGGACCGGCACCAGGCGAGCCTGGGCACTTGGCCGAAACGACACCGACCGCGCAGTCCAGCGGCTGCGACCGGGCCAGACTCTCGCCGTTGCCGACGTAGTCGCCGACGATGATCTCGCCCGGCGTCGCGGTGTCCTTGATCAGTCCCTTGCCGACGAGGTAGTCGAAGGCGTACCAGTCACTCCAGGCCTCGCCCATCGCGCCGGACTGGAACGAGTTCAGCGTGGAGTTGCCCAGCGCGTCGACGACCAGCCGGTTGGACAGGCCGTGCGTGTACTCGTGCTCGATGATGCTCGCGTCGTCCGCCGAGTTGGACGCGAGGAACGGATCGGTCGGGTCCTTGGGATTGTGGAACAGGAACATGCCCATGAACGGCGCTTCGCCGTCCGGCGGGGTCCCCATGAACGCGTTGTCGTACGAGCCGGGGTTGCCGGCGGCGTTGAGCAGGGTGTGCACCTCGACCGCGTCGCCGTCGACCTTCTCGAAGTTGCCGGCGGCGCGGGTGAACCCGATCGGGAACGCGGCCAGGTGGTCGTGGAAGGTACCGACGTAGGCCAGCGCCTGCACCGCGTTCTGTTCGCGGTTCTTCGCCCAGGAACCCGGCGTCTTCGGGTCCCACGAGCACTGCCTCGCCGCCGAGCACGGCGCGCCGACGATGGCGTTGAAGTCGCTGAACTTGTAACGGAAGCTGCCGTCGGAGTTCGGCCCGATCTCCTCCTCCGGCTGGAACTTCTGGTCGCCGTTGACGTCGGCGCCGACGTGCGCGACGTTGCCGTCCAGCGTCTTCGCGTCCGCGGGCAACCAGCCCTTCTGGGTCAGGTTGATCTGCTCCTGCTTGCCGCCGGCCGGGGCGCCGGGGCTGACCTGCCAGGCGAGGCCCTTGGCGCCGTCGGCGTCCTCGTGCTTGTTCACCAGGTTCTTGCGGTAGAGCACGGTGCCGGTCTGCGCGTCGGTCACCTGCTGGAACAGCTTGTCAGCGCTCGGCCTGTCCAAAGTGGACCAAGCGGGGCGCATGCCGTCGGCCGTGAGGAAGCCGACTCGCTGCGAACTCTTGCCGGGAGCGGCCAGCGTGGACGCGCCGAACGACGACGGCAGGCCGCGCACGGGGGAGCCGTCCAGCTGGATCAGCCTGCCGTCCTTGGCGACATGCGCCTTCAAGCCGTTGCCGAACACCGGGATCCCGTCGACGACCTGGGTGAACGAGAGGTGATGGGTACCCTCGACGTCGACATAATCCTTACGCAGGTTCAGTTTCGTCCTGTCATTCGCGGATAGCCCGACCAGTCTTTCGTGTTCGGTCAAATAGCGCAACACGATGTCGCGCGGCGCCTCGCGGCTCGGCCCGGTGAGAAAACCGTCCGTACGAGCGAGAATCCTGGGCGTGCCGGTCAGCGCGTCGATGTCGATGCGCGCCTGCTGCCCGAGTTCGGCACGGGCCTGAGCCGTCGCGTCCGCATGGGACGCCGAGAGCTGAGCCTGTGCGTTCAGCGCGCGCGGGCTGGATCTGGCGGTGTCGCGCACATCGAAGTCCTGATCGGACCTGCTCGGCACGGCCTTGCCCGACGTCGACGGCGGAGCGGCGTTCGCGACCGGCACGCTGGCCAGCCCGAAGATCATCACTGCGGTCGCGGCGTACACCGAGGCACGCGAACGCGACGACTGGAACGTCACGGAGACCCCTCTCTCAGTGGTGACGTAGACCTTTCCTTCGTACCGATACAGTCCCGATGTACATCAGCGCCGATCGGGTACGGGTGTGGTGCCTGACTGTGATCACCGCACTCCCACCTGCGCGAACACCCGCGGATCAGCGGACCGGCGACCTGACGCATTCACCGCACCATGGGCCGGTGAGCGGGACATCGCGCACGGGAGGCGACCGCCCGGTGCCGATTTCGTTGACGGACAAGCGAAGTGTGCCCGGCGGTATCCGGGAAGGATTTGTGAACATGCTCCGAGATTACGAACCCGGACGCGTCACCACACTGCGGTAAACCGCAATACAGATTGTGGTTTACCGCAGTCCGCGGAAGGGAGACCCTGACGAAAGTAAGGGGTGGGACCTGCCCGAAGTCCGCTGTCCCGTGCCACACCAGCGAAGGACACTGATCCGCATGATCACAGTGAGCGGTTTGACGAAACGCTATGGGGAGAAGACCGTCGTCGGCGGCTTGGGTTTCCTGGTGGAGCCGGGCAAGGTCACCGGGTTCCTCGGGCCGAACGGCGCGGGAAAGTCCACCACCATGCGGATGGTGGTCGGGCTGGACGAGCCGACCGCGGGGCACGCGCTCATCGGCGGCAAGCGGTACGCCGAGCTCGCGTATCCGCTGCGCGAGGTCGGTGCGCTGCTCGACGCCAAGGCACTGCATCCCGGCCGGAGCGCGGGCAAGCATCTGCTGGCCATGGCGCGCAGCAACGGAATTCCGGCGAGCAGGGTCGAGGAAGTGCTGGCGACGGTCGGACTGAGCGACGTCGCGGGCAAGCGCGCAGGGCAGTTCTCGCTCGGGATGGGCCAGCGCCTGGGAGTCGCGGGCGCGTTGCTGGGTGATCCGGGGGTGCTGATGTTCGACGAGCCGGTGAACGGGCTCGACCCGGACGGGGTGCGGTGGATGCGCCAGCTGATGCGCTCGCTGGCCGCGGAGGGGCGGACGGTGTTCGTGTCGAGTCATCTGATGAGCGAAATGCAGCTCACCGCCGACCGGCTCGTCGTGATCGGCAAAGGGAAACTCCTCTCCGACGCGCCGATCGACGAGTTCATCGCGGCCAACTCACGCAGTGTCGTCTCGGTGCGGCTGACGCGGCGCGATGACGTGGAAACGCTGGCCGCGCGCCTGCGCGCCGACCGGATCCGCTTCGAATCGGGTGCCGAAAACGAACTGCTGGCGCACGAGACGTCCGTCCGATACGTGGGGGATCTGGCGTACGACCTCGGCTTGCGGCTGCACGGGCTCGCCGAACGCACGGCATCGCTGGAGCAGGCCTACATGGAGCTGACCGCGAGCTCGGTGGAATACGGCGCGGCCGCATGAAGATCTTCGCGCTTGTCGCCGCGTTGCTGCTGACGCTGGCCGCACCGGCTTCGGCGGCTCCCCTTTCACTGCTGAAGCCGGCCGGGCATTACCCGATCGGCCTGCGGACCATGGCGTTGACGGACTCCGCCCGCGCCGATCACTGGCAGCCCGAAGAACGGCGCACGCTGATGGTTTCCCTGTGGTACCCGGCGATCCCGGTCGGCGAGCCCGGCCGGTACATGACGCTCGCCGAGTCCGCGGCGACCGTCAAGGCGTACGGGCTGCCGGACGACACGCTCTACCGGCTTCGCACGCATTCACGGGCGAACGCGCCCGCGCTGCCCTCGGCGCGGGGGTGGCCGCTGGTCGTGCTCTCGCCGGGCGCGGGCAACAGCCGGACCACGATGACCACACTCGCCGAGCAGCTGGCCTCGCAAGGCTTTGTGGTCGCAGCGATCGATCACGCATACGAGGCGTTCAACGTCGAGTTCCCGGGTGGACGGTTGCTGACCTGCCTGCCTTGCGGTGCACCGGGGACGCCGTGGCCTGCCGGGATCGAGAACCGGGCGGCTGACGTGTCATACGTGCTGGATTCGTTGCTGGGGCAACATTCCCCGCGTATCGACGGTTCGCGGATCGGCATGGCCGGGCACTCCGCCGGTGGCGCGGCGGCGGCTCTCGCGATGGCGGCGGACCGGCGGATCAAGGCCGCGGTCGACCTCGACGGGCCGTTCTACCACCCGGTCGCGCTCGACCGGCCGTTCGCGTTGTTCACCAGCCCGATCGGCGAGCAGGAGTTCGGCGCGGGCTGGGACGAGAACTGGCCGCGGCTGACCGGCTGGAAGGAACGCCGGTTCCTGCCCGAGACCGGGCACTCGTCCTCGACGGACACCGGCTACCTGATCGCACAGGCCGGGCTGAAGGACAAGGTGCCCGCGACCACGTGGAGCAGGTTGTACGGCTCGATCGAGCCGGCGGCGGGGCTGAGGTTCTTCCGCGACGAACTGACGGATTTCTTCGAAGACAAGGTGGGGGCATGACCAAGCTGGGTGACGCGGTCGCGTCGGAGTGGACGAAGTTCTGGTCGGTGCGGGCGACCTGGTGGTCGCTGGCAGCGTCGGCGGTGCTGATGGCCTTTTACAGCGTGATGGGCGGCTTGGTGATCGCACGGGATGGCGAGACGGGCTCGGTGCGCACGATCGCGATCAACGGGGCCTTCTATATGGCGCAGTTCCCGGTGATCGCGATCGCGACCCTCTTCGTGACCAGCGAGTACGCCAGCGGCAGCATCCGCTCGTCGCTGCTGTGGGTGCCGGTACGCAATCGTTTGCTACTCGCCAAATCCGCCGTGCTGCTGCCGGTGCTGTTCGTGCTGGGAGCGGTGCTCGCGGGGCTGGCCATGGTCGTCGGCGGCTTGTTCGCGGGCGACCACGCGATCGCGATCACGACGGGCGAGGTGGTGCTGACGATCGCCGGGATGGCGGCGTACTTCGCGCTGCTGGGGTTGCTGTGCCTGGGCATCGGCACGGCGTTGCGGTCCACGGCGGGCGCGATCGTGTCGGTGATCGTGCTGCTGCTGATGGTGCCCATGCTCGTCGGCGCGCTGGGAGCGAACGCGCTGGTCGACTACTTCCCCGGCTTCGCGGGTGTCAACGGCATGCTGCCCAAGGGCGAGCTGAACCCGATCATCCACAGTCCGACGGTCTACCCGCCCTGGATCGGCGTGCTGTCCTGCGCGGCTTGGAGCGTGGCCGCGCTCGCGGCGGGCAGCGTGCTTCTTCGTAAGCGTGACGCTTAACGAGGGGAAAGCCAAATGTGGCGCACCCCAGGGCAGCTGAGTGAGGGCCTCCCTCACCCAACCCGGGCCACGCGCGTGGCCCGGGTGAGCCCGCCGAGAGAGAAGTCGTGAGTGTTTTCACCGGTTAGAACCGGCCGTACCACTCATGACCCCCACACCCAAGCCGAGCCCACGATCACGCGTGGAGCGAAAGGAGGAATCTGGAAATCGGGCGGCCAGATTCCGCCTCTCGCGAAGAGAATTTGGCTCACCCCTCGATAGAACGGGACAAAGCGGCTTAACCGACTAGGCCTGCTTCATAAGCGACGATGGCCGCCTGGACTCGATTCTTCGCGTCCAGGCGGCCTAAAATACTGCTGACGTAAGCCTTGACGGTGCCTTCGACCAGGAAGAGCTTGGCCGCGATGTCCGCATTGGACAGTCCAGAACCCAGCAACGCCAGCACTTCCCGCTCACGCGGCGTCAGCGAAGCGACCTGCGAGCGGGCCGCGGCGCCCCGGCTCAAGCGGCCGCCGGACAACTGCGCGATGACCCGTTGCGCGACCTTCGGCGAAAGGAAGGCCGCGCCATCGGCCACCGCACGGATGCCGGCGAGCAACTCGCGCGGGTCGCCGGACTTGAGCAGAAACCCAGACGCGCCAACCGAAAGCGCGCGCTCGATGTAGGCGTCCTCGCCGAACGTCGTCAGCATGATCACGCCTGTCTCCGGGCGGACGCGGCGGATTTCCTCGGCCGCCGCCAAACCGTCAAGCTTGGGCATCTGGATGTCGAGCAGCGCGACGTCCGGCCGCGTGCGCAGCACCTCGTCGACGGCCGCGCGCCCGTCGGAGACCTCCGCGACCACCTCGACCCGCTCGTCACTGCCCAAAATGGCGGCGACGCCCGCGCGGATCAGCGGTTCGTCGTCAGCCAGCACTACGCGGATCACTGCGCTCCTTCAAAACATCCTTGGACACGAGCTTGCCGTCAGTGAAGCACAGCCGGTATGCCTCATAGGTCGCGGTGAACAGGCTTCGGCCGTTGCCGTAGTACACACAGTCCGCGCCCGCCGGAATCGGCGGCTCGCCCGCATACGGCCTGGCCACGCGTTCCCTGCTCGGGAAGAACGGCTGGATCTCCGCGCGTGGCTGGCCGATGCGGAACGAGTCGTAGGCCTTCGGTTCGAGCTCCGAGCCGTACCAGCCGTACAGGAACGCGATCCCGCTGATCGCGCCGACGCCCAGGAACAACGACGCGGGCACCAGCACCGCCTGCAGCAGGCTGCGCCGCACCTCACGGCGAGCGCGTTCGAGGCCGAGCGCGGCGTCGGAGACCTCGACCGGCCCCGGTGACCCGGCATGCGGCAACGTCGCTTCCACCGCGAAGCCGCCGTTCACCGGCTCCGCCCGGAAAGTGCCGCCGACGACACGGACCCGCTCCCGCAACCCGACGAGCCCATGCCTGCCCGACGCCGCGCCGGGCAGTGGCCCGGCGGGCGGCGGCGCGTTGACCACCGACACCGTCGTCTCGTCCGCGCCACCGGTGACCGTGACCACGGCGGCGGCGCCCGGCGCGTGTTTCGCGACGTTCGTCAGCGCCTCCTGCACCACGCGATACGCCGCACGCTCGACCATCGCGGGCGCGGCACTCAGATCGTCCACAGTGGACGTGATCGCCAAGCCGGAGGCCACCGACCGCTCGACCAGCTCAGGGATGGTCTCGTGCCCGGCAGGCTCGTCGTTCTCCCGCAGTACCCCGATGATCTGGCCCAGCCGATCCATCGCGACAGCGGCGCTCTCACGCAGCTCACCGGCCGCCCGGCTCTGCTCCTCCCCCAGCCCGCCCGCGACCTCGAGCGCGGCGGCACGCACCGCGATCAGCGAAAGCTCGTGCCCCAGCGAATCGTGCATGTCACCGGCGATCCGCGCCCGCTCACGCAGCCTGGCCTGGTCGGCGACCAGCCGCTGGCGGCTCTCGATCTCCTCCGCGCGCTCCCACCCGCTGCGCGCCATCTCGTCGCGCAGCCGCACGTAGCGCCCGAGCTGCCACGGGAACAGCGCCGCGAACCCGATGACGCTCAGCATCATCGCCCAGCCGTCGAGGCCTCTGGTGCCTGCCACGTACGCGACCGGTACACAAAGGACACACACGACTACGAAGATCACCAGCGCCGGTTTCGCCGTGCGCATCCGCCGTCCGGCGAAATAGGCCATCGCGACCATGACGAACACCGGCCAGATCGGCACCCGGCCGCCGTGGTCGATCACCATCGCGACCCCGGACGAGGTGGCCGCGGCCAGCGAGACGACCGGATGACGCCTGGTCGCGGCCACCGCGGCGGTGATCACCACGAGGCCGAAGACGAACTCCCACGGCGAGGTGCCGTGCACGCTGTCGACGAAGAGCAGCCAGCTCAGCGCGAGCCAGAGCAGTGCGTCGAGCACCAGCCCGCCCCGTCGTTTCCACCAGTCCCGCACGATCCCGACGCTACAAGCTCCGGTCTCCCGCCGCCCTGGACGAAAGTAAGGTCTTCACGTCGTGGCCTTGACGAACGCCAGCACCTGCGGCCACGAGACCGCGTACGCCGAGGCGTTGACCGGGTTCGCGTGCCTGCTCCGGTTGCTGAACCCGTGCTCGGCCTCGGGATAGACGTGCGCGATGGTCGCGCCCGCCGGACGCGACTCCAAAGCGTCGCGCAGGCGGACATAGACCGAACGCGGCACCAGCTCGTCGGCCGTCGGGTAGAGCACCATCGCGGGCGCGGTGATCGCGGGAACCTCGGCGACGGCGTCGAGCACGTGATGCGGCGGGAGCTCCGGGTAGATGGTCGGGTGATACGCGACGACGTTCGACACCCGGTCGTCACGCGCGCCGAGCAGCAGCGCGAACCGGCCGCCGAGACACCAGCCGATCACTCCGGCGCGGGTACAGCCGAGTTCGCCGAAGAGATGGTCGAGCAGGGCACGCTGTTCACCCAGGCATTGCTCGTCGTCCTGCGTGCCGAGCAGCTCGAAGAGCTTCTCCTGCGGCGTGTTGTCGGCGTTCGACCCGTGCCAGGTGTCCCACACCAGCGCGGTCACGCCCTGCTCGGCGAGCTCGTCGGCCCAGTCACGCAGCTGCTGCCCGATCCCGGTGATCATCGGCAGCAGCAGCATCCCCGACACCGAGCCGCCGCCAGGCCTGGCGAGGTAAGCGCTGAGGTCTCCGACACGGACAGTGGCCTTATCAACGGTCATATTTCCGAACTTAAGGCATGATGATCGACCATGGCGGCACGTCCTCTGGCCGAGCAACTCGGCGGCGCGGTACCCGCGGGCATCGAAGCACTCGAGCCTGCCCAACGCGACGACCTCGCCCAAGCACTGCACGACGCCAGGAAACGGCAGTCCAGAGCACTCGCGAGGGCAGGCGAAGAAGGCCTCAAGTACGTGCCGGCGCTGCTGCGCGGCGCGGTGCGCAAAGTGGTCGGGTTATGAGCGAGGCCGAGGTTCTCAAGCTCGCGAGGCTGCTCGGGGACTCGCCGGACCGGTTCGCATACCTCAACGACGTCGGCCCCGATGACCTGCGGAAACTGCGCGAACAGGTGACCGACGTGCTGTTCGACGCCGACCTGCCCGTGCTCCAGCGGATGGCGATGGCCACCAGGGTCATCCCGGCGCCGGTGCTCGCGAAGATCGGCGAGAAGGTGTTCGGCCCGCTGCTCTGCGCGCGGATCGCCGGGCTGGTCGACGTCTCACGCGGCGTGGACGTCGCGAAGCGGCTGACACCGAGGTTCCTCGCGGACGTCGCCGTCGAGCTGGACCCGCGCCGGGCCAGCCGGATCATCGCCGACATCCCGCCGTCGACCGTGGCCAAGGTCGCCGCCGAGCTCGTCGGGCGCGAAGACTGGATCACCGTCGGCCGGTTCGTCGGGCATCTGCCCGACGGCACGGTCAAGGCCTGCCTGACCGTCATCGACGATCCCGCGCTGCTGGAGATCGCCTACGTCATCGACGACAAGAGCCGCATCGACCATGTCGTCGGGCTCTTGCCGCCGGTGCGGCTGGAAAGCCTCGCCGAGAACGCCGACGAGGACCTGCTCGAGAACCTCGTGGAGCATCTCAGCGAGGCCAACCTGGCCAAGCTCAAACGATGATCAGGTAAATCCCGTAGAGCACCATCGCCGCGCACACGGCGAAACACGCCACCGAAGCGGTCAGCGCGACCGTCCCGGAGCCGCCCTCGGCGCGCGCGTCCGCGTGGCTGGACAGCCCTCGGACGCCGAACGAGAACAGCGTGGTCAGCACCAGCACGGCGCCCAGCGAGATCGCGAAGACCTCGAACAATCCGGACCAGTTGATCGTCACGCCACACCTGCCGGGATCGGTTCGGGCCGCTGCTCGGCGATCGAGTTCGGATCGACCGGATTGCGCTTGGACACCAGGTAGATCGCGATGGCGATGCCGACACCGGCGACGCCGACCAGCAGCGTGCCCCAATCGCCCTTGGTGGCGATCGCGGCCGCCACCGCGCCGACGATGGCCGCGGCAGGCAAGGTCAGCAGCCAGGCCAGCACCATCCGGCCGGCGACGCCCCAGCGGACCTCCGCGAGCCTGCGCCCGACGCCCGAGCCGATGATGCCGCCCGAGCAGACGTGCGTGGTGGACAGCGCGAAGCCGAAGTGCGAGGACGCCAGGATCACGGCGCCCGCCGTCGCCTCCGCCGCGAAGCCTTGCGGCGTCTGGATTTCCGTGAGCTTGCGGCCCATGGTCTGGATGATCCGCCAGCCACCGAGGTAGGTGCCGAGCGCGATCGCCGCGCCCGCCGCGAGTATCACCCAGATCGGCGGGCTGGACCCGGCCGCGAGCGAACCGGACGAGATCAGCGTCAGCGTGATGATGCCCATCGTCTTCTGCGCGTCGTTGGTTCCGTGTGCGAGCGAGACCAGCGAGGCCGAAAGCACCTGACCGCTCTTGAACGCCTTGCCGACCACTTCCTGCCGCGCGCGCTGGGTGATCCGGTAGACCACGAACGTGCCGACGGTCGCCACCAGCCCGGCCACGAGCGGCGACGCGATCGCCGGGATGAGCACCTTCTCGACGACCTTGGCGAAGTGGATCGCGTCGGCGCCGGCAGCGATCCAGGTGGCGCCGATCAGCCCGCCGAACAACGCGTGCGACGAACTCGACGGCAGGCCGACCAGCCAGGTGAGCAGATTCCAGATGATGGCGCCGACCAGACCGGCGAAGATCACCGCCGGGGTGATCTTCAGCTCGTCGACGATGCCACCCGAGATCGTCTTCGCCACCTCGATCGAGAGGAACGCGCCGACCAGGTTGAGCACGGCGGAAAGGCCGACCGCGACCTTTGGTCTGAGCGCCCCGGTCGCGATGGACGTGGCCATCGCGTTCGCTGTGTCGTGGAAGCCATTGGTGAAGTCGAAAGCCAGCGCCGCGACGATGACTACGATGACGATCAGCGAGTAGTCCACAGTGTTCCAGGCTACCGATCGGGTGACTCAGCCCCGATACCGCCGGAGTGTCGTCTTCCTGAACACGAGATGAATTCGCTTGCGGCTCAACGAATTCGCTGTCCCCTTCGCCAGACATTCCTTGTCAGCGGCACCCCGGGACGGTACGCCAGATGAGTGACGGAAGGCGCTTCCAAAACCTGGAAATCGGCACGCGCGCCCACGCTGAGCACGCCGACGTCCTCGCGGCGCAGTGCCTCCGCGCCGCCCGCGGTGGCTGACCATACGGCCTCGTCGATGGTCATGCGCATCTGCAAAACGGCCGTAGCCACACAAAACGCCATCGAGGTCGTGTACGAACTGCCCGGATTCGCGTTGCTGGCCAACGCCACGGTCACGCCCGCGTCGAGCAACCGGCGAGCGGGCGCGAGTGGTTGCCTGGTCGACAAATCACACGCGGGCAACAAGGTCGCGACCGTTTCCGAAGCCGCCAAGGCGTCGACATCACCATCTGTCAAATAAGTGCAATGGTCGACGCTGGCCGCGCCGAATTCGACGGCGAGGCGGACACCCGGCCCCTCGCCGAGCTGATTTCCATGCACGCGCAAACCGAGTCCGCGCTCCTGTGCCGCCTTCAAAACGCGCGAGGATTGGGCTTCGTCGAACGCGCCGGTCTCGCAGAACACATCCGCCCAGCGGACGTGATCCACGACGGCGTCGAGCATGTCGCCGCAGACGAGATCCACATAGGATTCCGCGTCCGCGCCGGGCGGCACCAGATGCGCGCCGAGGAAGGTCACCTCATCGGCGACCTCGGCGGCGATACGGGCAGACCGCGCCTCGTCTTCGACGTTCAGCCCGTAGCCGGTCTTGGTCTCCAGACAGGTGGTGCCTTGATAAGCGGCCTCGTCGACGTGGCGGCGCAGATTCGCGGCCAGCTCCTCGTCGGACGCGGCCCGCGTGGCGCCGACGGTGAGGGCGATTCCGCCTGCCGTGTACGGCTTCCCGGCCATCCTGGCCTCGAACTCGGCGGTCCGGTCACCGGCAAAGACGAGGTGCGTGTGGCTGTCGACCCAGCCGGGCAGCACCGCGCGGCCGTCGACGTCGACGCGCTCGTCGGCGGCAGGCGCGTCGGGCGCCGCTCCCACCCAGACGACCCGGTCGCCCGAGAACACCAATGCGGCATTCGTCAGTTTCCCCAGCTCGGGGTCGTTGGTGGTGAGTTCGCCGATCCCGGTTACGAGTGTTGCCACAGTGCGTCGATCTCCTTCGCCAGCACGGATTCCGGTGCTTCGACCGTGAGGTGCACGCGGTCGCGGACGACCCAGCGGCCTCGGGCGAGCACGTCGCGCACATCAGCCCCAGACGCCGCGTAGACCGTACCCGAAGGTTCGGTGCCCACGGTCCTGATCGATTCGAGATCGATATTCACCAGATCGGCGCCGTGGCCCGCGGCGAGCGCGCCGACCTCGTCCCAGCCGATGGCGGCGTGGTCGGTCGCGGCGGCCATCAGCTCGTCCACGCTGAACCGCCCGCGTGACTCGCTGGCCAGGCGTTCGTTGAGCTCCAGCGCCCGTGTCTCCTCGAAGGCGTCGACGACGGCGTTGCTGTCGCTGCCCAGGCAGAGCCCGACCCCCGCGTCGAGCAGGGCGCGCGCAGGGCCGATGCCGTCGCCGAGGTCCCGCTCGGTGGTCGGGCAGAAGCACGCGCGGGCACGCGCGTCCCCGAGCAGGCGGATGTCGCTCTCGGTGAGGTGCGTGGCGTGGACGGCGGTGAGCCGTTCGCCGAGCGCGCCGTGTTCGGCGAGCAGGCCGGTCGGGGTGAGGCCGTAGGCCGCGAGGCACTGCTCGTTCTCGGCACGCTGCTCGGACAGGTGCACGTGAAGCGGCCTGTCCTGCTTGCGTACCAACGAAATCTCGTCGGCCGGGACCGCACGGACCGAGTGGATGGCCGCGCCGACACGGAAGCCGTCGTTCTCCTCCAGCGCGCTGACCCGTTCGGCCCAGCGTTCGGCGGAGCCGTCGGAAAAACGCCGCTGGACCTCGTCGGGGGCGACGCCGATGCCGCCCGCGAGGTAGCAGGTGTCGAGCAGGGTCAACCGGATCCCGGCGTCGGCCGCGGCGCGTTCGAGCGCGGCGCCCATCGCGTTCGGGTTGCCGTACGGCGTGCCGCCCGGCGCGTGGTGCAGATAGTGGAACTCGCCGACGCTGGTATACCCGGCGAGCACCATCTCCGCGTAGACGCCGCGGGCGAGCCGGTAGTACGCGTCGGGATCGAGCCTGGCGGCGAGCGAGTACATGCGCTCGCGCCAGGTCCAGAACGTCCCGCGCTCGTGGTGGGTGCGGCCGCGCAGCGCCCGGTGGAAGGCATGGGAATGACCGTTCGCCATGCCGGGCACGGTCAGCCCGGTGAGGACATGGCCCTCGCGCGGCTGACCGGGCAGCACGGAGTCGAACCGGTCGCCTTCGATCGTGATCAGGACTTCGCTCGCGACCCCGTCCGGGAGCCACGCGTACTCACACCACAGTGTCGTCATGTCGACATGTGCTCCAAAACGGTCGCCAGCGCCTGAGCGCCGTGGTCGACGTCCTCGGCCTCGGCGAACTCCTCGGGCGCGTGGCTCACGCCGGTCGGGTTGCGCACGTAGAGCATCCCGGCGGGCACGAACCCGGCGAGGATCCCGGCGTCGTGCCCGGCGCCGGTGGGCAGTTCCGGCGCTCCGCCAAGCCACTTACCGAGGTCGTCGCGCAGCTTCGCGTCGAAGGTCACTGTGTCCGAATAGGACTCTTCGGAGATCTCGACCAGACAGCCCTCTTCGGCTGCCGCTTCCTTCGCCAGCGCACTGAGTTCAGCCACCAAGGCACGCGTCCGGTCACCGCCGGGGACACGGGCGTCGAGCCAGAGGTCCACAGTGGACGCGATGACGTTCGTCCCGCCGGGTGTCAGCACCAGACGGCCGACGGTCGCGCGTCCGTCGCCGGTCGCCTTCGCGACACGGCGGGCGGCGGCGACCACCTGGGCGGCGGGGAGCATCGGGTCGTGGCGGTCGCCGATCAGCGTCGCACCGGCGTGGTTTCCCTGTCCTGAAAAGGAAAATCGCCAACGCCCGTGCGCGATCACCGTGTCTCCGACCGCCACCGGTGAACCGAGGTCGATGAGGCCACGACCCTGTTCGACGTGCAGCTCGAGGAACCGGCCGATGCGGCCGAGCGCCTCGGGGTCGGCGCCGAACCGCTCGGGATCGTGGCCGGCCTTGGCCGAAGCCTCGGCGAACGTGATGCCGTCGGGGTCCTTCAGCGCACGCGCCTTGTCGGCGTCGATCGTCCCGGTCAGCAGCCGCGAACCGAGGCAGGGGACGCCGAAGCGTCCACCCTCTTCTTCGGCGAACACGACGACCGCGAACGGCTTGCCCGGCCGGAAACCCTTGGCCTGCAAGATCTCCACCGCGTCGAGCGCGCTGACCACACCGAGCGGGCCGTCGAAGGCACCGCCGCCGGGCACCGAGTCGAGATGGCTGCCGGTGACGACCGCGTCCGGGCCGGGTGTGCCCCACCAGGCCCAGATGTTGCCGTTGCGGTCGGTCTCGACGTCGAGCGAGAGGCGCTGCGCGCGCTCGGCGAACCAGGCGCGCAGCTCACCCTCGGCCTGATCGAAAGCGTGACGGGAGTACCCGCCGCGCTTGCGATCGCGGCCGACGTCGGCGATTTCGCCGAGTAGCGAAGTCGCGGTCACTCAGCGTCCTTCATCGGGATCTTCACGCCACGCTCGCCGGCGACGTCGGAAGCCCGCTCGTAGCCAGCGTCGACGTGCCGGATGACACCCATGCCCGGGTCGTTGGTGAGCACCCGCTCGAGCTTCTGCGCGGCGAGCGCGGTGCCGTCGGCGACGCTGACCTGGCCCGCGTGGATGGAGCGGCCCATGCCGACGCCGCCGCCGTGGTGGATGGACACCCAGCTGGCGCCCGACGAGGTGTTGACCAGCGCGTTCAGCAACGGCCAGTCGGCGATGGCGTCGGAGCCGTCCGCCATGCCCTCGGTCTCGCGGTACGGCGACGCGACGCTGCCGGAGTCGAGGTGGTCGCGGCCGATGACGACCGGGGCCTTGAGCTCGCCGCTGGCGACCATCTCGTTGAACCGCAGGCCGGCGAGGTGGCGCTCGCCGTAGCCGAGCCAGCAGATACGCGACGGAAGTCCTTGGAAGGCAACGCGTTCACCGGCGAGCCGGATCCAGCGCGCGAGTGATTCGTTCTCCGGGAACAGTTCCAGCATCGCGCGGTCGGTGGCCGCGATGTCCTCGGGGTCACCGGACAGCGCCGCCCAGCGGAACGGGCCGTTGCCCTCGCAGAACAGCGGGCGGATGTAGGCGGGCACGAAGCCGGGGAAGTCGAACGCGCGCTCGCAGCCGCCGAGCTTCGCCTCACCGCGGATCGAGTTGCCGTAGTCGAAGACCTCGGCGCCCTTGTCGAGGAAACCGAGCATGGCGTCGACGTGGTCGGCCATCGACTCGCGCGAGCGGTCGGTGAACTCGTCGGGCTTCTTGGCGGCGTAGTCGTGCCAGTCGTCGACGCTGATTCCCTTGGGGAGATAGGAAAGCGGGTCGTGCGCGGAGGTCTGGTCGGTGACGATGTCGACCTCGACGCCGCGGCGCAGCAGCTCCGGCAGCACCTCGGCGGCGTTGCCGACGACACCGACGGACAGGGCGCGCTTTTCCTTCTTCGCGGCTTCGACGCGGCGGATGGCGTCGTCGAGGTCGTCGGCGACCTCGTCCAGGTACCGGGTCTCGACGCGGCGGTGCGCGCGCTGCGGGTCGACCTCGATGCAGAGCGCGACACCGTCGTTCATGGTGACGGCCAGTGGCTGGGCGCCGCCCATGCCGCCGAGGCCGGCGGTGACGGTCAGCGTGCCCTTGAGGGTTCCGCCGAAGCGCTTCTTGGCGACAGCGGCGAAGGTCTCGTACGTGCCCTGCAGGATTCCTTGCGTGCCAATGTAAATCCACGAGCCCGCGGTCATCTGGCCGTACATGGTCAGGCCCTGCTGCTCCAGCCTGCGGAACTCTGGCCAGGTGGCCCAGTCGCCGACGAGGTTGGAGTTCGCGATGAGCACGCGCGGCGCCCATTCGTGCGTGCGGAACACGCCGACCGGCTTGCCGGACTGGACGAGCAGCGTCTCGTCGGCTTCGAGGTCGGTCAGCTCGCGGGTGATGGCGTCGAAGCTGGCCCAGTTGCGGGCGGCCTTGCCGGTGCCGCCGTAGACGACCAGGTCGTCGGGGCGCTCGGCGACCTCGGGATCGAGGTTGTTGTGGAACATGCGCAGCGCGGCTTCGGTCTGCCAGTTCTTGGCGGTGAGCTGCGTGCCGCGGGCGGCGCGGACCGGACGGGCGGTGCTGGTCATCAGACCTCCAGACGGGCGGCGGCGAGAACGGCGCCGGAACGGACGAGCTCTTCGGCGGCGGCGATCTCCGGCGCCAGGTGACGGTCGGGCCCAGGGCCTTCGACCTTGGTACGCAACAGATCCCGGACCCGGCCGGTGACCGGCGACGGCTCCAGCGGCGCGCGCATGTCGAGCGCGCGTGCGGCGGTGAGCAGTTCGATGGCGAGCACGGTGGTCAGCCCGTCGACGGCCTTGCGCAGCTTGCGCGCGCTCGACCAGCCCATCGAAACGTGGTCCTCCTGCATCGCGCTGCTCGGGATCGAGTCGACCGACGCCGGCACGGCGAGCCGCTTGAGCTCGCTGACCACGGCGGCCTGGGTGTACTGGGCGATCATGTGCCCCGAGTCGACGCCGGGGTCGGCCGCGAGGAACGGCGGCAGGCCGTGCGACCGCGTCTTGTCGAGCATCCGGTCGGTGCGGCGCTCGGCGATGCTGGCGACGTCCGCGAGCGGGATCGCCAGGAAGTCGAGCACGTAGGCGACCGGCGCGCCGTGGAAGTTGCCGTTGGACTCGACGCGGCCGTCCTCCAGCACGACGGGATTGTCCACAGCGGACGCCAGCTCGCGGCTCGCGACGAGTTCGGCGTGCGCGAGGCTGTCGCGCGCGCCACCGTGCACCTGGGGGCTGCAGCGGAGGCTGTACGCGTCCTGGACGCGGTTGCAGTCGGGTCCGCGGTGGCTCTCGACGATCTTGGAGCCCTGCAGCGCCTGGAACATCCTGGCCGCGCTTTCGGCCTGGCCGGGATGCGGGCGCAGAGCCTGCAGATCGGCGGCGAACGCGCGGTCGGTGCCCAGCAGCGCCTCGACGCTCATGGCGGCGGTGATGTCGGCGATGTCGAGGAGCTTGCGCAGATCCGCGGCGGCGAGCAGCAGCATGCCGAGCATGCCGTCGGTGCCGTTGGTGAGCGCGAGGCCCTCCTTCTCGGCGAGCACGACCGGCTCGATGCCCGCGTGCTCCAGCGCGTCGGCGGCGTTGACGAGATCGCCGTTGTACTCGACCTCGCCCTCCCCCATCAGCGCGAGCGCGACGGCGGCGAGCGGCGCGAGGTCACCGGAGCAGCCGAGCGAGCCGTACTCGTGCACGACCGGGGTGATCCCGGCGTTGAGCAGCGCGGCGAGGGTGTTGGCCGTACCGGGCCGCACGCCGGTGAACCCGCTGGCGAGTGTCCGGAGCCTGAGCAGCATGAGCGCCCGGACGACCTCGGTCTCGACATGCGCGCCCGCGCCCGCGGCGTGCGAGCGGATGAGGCTGCGCTGCAGCGCCGTCCGGCTCTCACGCGGGATGTGCCGGGTGGCGAGCGCGCCGAACCCGGTGCTGACGCCGTACGTCGGCGTGACGGCGTGCGCGAGATCCTCGATGTGCTGGCGTTTCTCGGCGAGCCTGGCCTCGGCGGCCCCGGTCAGCCCGACCGGCGCGTACTCCCGCGCGACCGCGACCACCTGCTCGGCACTCAGCGGCTCCGACCCCAGTAACACTTTTTCCGGCATGCCCCTATTGGACAACCCGGCCTGCCCGGGTGAACATCACCCGAAGGCGTCTTCCGTCTGGTATCCCAGACAGTACCCCCAATGTGGCGTTGGTCAGGTTTCGGCTGACGAAAGCCGCATTGGCGGGCCAAAACCTGACGAATGCCACATTGGGGGTAACAGGAGGTGAGCGCATGGGCAGGAGTAGCGATGTCCCGGCGTTGAGGCATGGGCTGGCGATACTCGGGGTCTTGGCCAGCAGGCCGGGCCCGGTGAGTGCCGCGACCATCGCGCGCGAGCTGGGAATCCCGCGGTCCACGACCTATCACCTGCTCGCCGAGCTGGCCGAGGCCGGGTTCGTGGCGCACCTGCCGTCGGAGCGCAGGTACGGCTTGGGGATCGCTTCGTTCGAGCTGGGGTCGGCGTATCTCAGGCATGATCCGCTGGAACGGCTCGCCGGGCCGCTGCTGCGCAAGCTCGTCGACAAGGTGGGGCACACCGCGCACCTGGGCGTCTTGCACGGCAACGAATCCCTGTATCTCATCAAGGAACGTCCCGTGAAGCCCGAGACCCTGGTCACCGAGGTCGGGGTGCGGCTGCCGGCTCAGCTGACCGCGTCCGGGCGGGCGATACTGCGGCATCTCGAAGCGCCGCATGTGCGCGCGCTCTTTCCGTCCGTGGGCGCTTTCGTGCTACGGACAGAGCGGGGCCCCAAGAGCCTTGCCGAGCTCCGCCGGACGCTGACCGCCGAGCGGAGGCTCGGGTGGGCGGTGGAGGACGGCAATGTCACCGAGGGTTTCGCTTCGGTCGCCTGCCCCGTCTTCGATCACGGCGGGCGGCCGCTGGCGGCCATCAGCGTCACCCTCCGGCATCATTGTGCTACCGAAGGGTGCGCCGAAACATGGCCTGATCTCGCGGGGGAGGTCGGGAAGACCGCGCGGGAACTGACCCGCCGGATCGGCGGTCAGCCCGCGTGAGCCGCGCGACGGCCTTCAGCGGCCTCGAGGCCCAGCATGGCGAGCAATTCCGCGCACTCGATCGCATCCGAGGCATGCCCTGCCACGGTGCGGGCCGCGCGGCCGTTCTGAACTGACATGTGTGCGTGTTCTTCAGCGCGGATTCCCGCGAGAAGGCCTTGCTCTTCCGTCGGGGAGGAATGCCTAGCCCAGGTCATCTAGCACCTTCTTCCGGCCCGCGACACTGATCGCGGCGGGCCATGGTCGGGACTTCAGCATGACACTCGACCACCCGAATGTCCTAACGTCGTGCCAAAGCGAGATCAAACGATTAGCCCAACTCAGCGAGCAGAACGGACTTTCCCAGCCATCGGCAGGCACTCAGCGCGACCTCGACATTGAGCCGGTCGTCGCGGATCGACCAGCCCAGCACCTCCTCGGCCTTGCGGAGCCGATACTGCACGGAATTCTTGTGAATCCCCAGCTGGACGGCCGCAGCGGCGTAGCTCCCGCCGCACGAAAGGAAGGCGTGCACGGTCTCTCGGAGGCGCGCGTGCGGCTCGTCGTCGAGCGCCAGATCACCGAGCACGTCCTGGACCCAATGCCGGGTCGCTTCCAGGTCTGAACACATCAGCGCGACGGGTCCGACGTCACCGAATGCGGTGAACGAAGGCGCGGGTGCGCGGCCCGCGACGGCTACTGCCTGTGCCTGAATGGCTTGCTGGTGTGACCGCCGGAACCCGCGGACCCCGCCGCCGGGGGCGCCGACGGCGACCCGCACCGGGGTGTCGCCTAGGTCGGCCGCCGCGGCCATGGTGTCGGTGTCCCAGCCGGCACGCTGGCCGAGCGGCAGCCAGACCCACGCGCTCAGTTCGTCCCATGGCACGAACAGCGGGCGGATGAGGCAGCCGAGCCGTTCGCCGAGCGTGCGCACCACGCGTTCCAGCGTCGGCAGGAGGCTTTCGCTGGCGGCGTCGCGGTCGCCCCACAGGACCAGCCCGAGATGCTGCTGCCGGAGCCGGTAGCCGAGCACGTTCTCGGTCGCGTCGAGGTCGAGGTTGCGGCCTTCGACCAGATCACGCACCCGCGCCGCGCGGACCGCGCCCTGGTTCAGCGCCCAGCGGTCGCGCTCGTCCTCGTACTCCGCGACCACGCGCTGCGTCGCGCGGTCGATGTAGGCCGACGTGACGCCCACAAGTTCTTGTGCCGCAGCGGAAACCACGGCTCCCTCGCCGCTCTGGTGCTTGAGTTCCTCGAGACACAAGCGCAGGAAACTGTCCTGCCCCAGGCGATAACACCGCACGAGCGCGTCGACCGGGATGCCGCGCTGGGCCAGCCGCCGCGCGTACTCGACGGCGGCGGCGGGTGTTTCCGCGCGCGTGACATCGGTGCGATGTCCCAGCACGTAAAGCAAAGTGGCCACGTTGGCCTCGACGCTGGCGGCAAGCGCTTGCAGCAACCGCTCATCACCGCCGAGGTACTCGATCTCGGCGGACAACCTGCCGCGCAGATCCTCGGCGATGGATGGCAGGTTCACGCTCATCGCGGAGGCGATCGCGGTCACCGTCTCCGCAACCTCCGCCGATCCGTCGGCGGCCTCGTTGCGAATAACGCGCACAGGTTCACCGTACGCCGCTCCGCCGCACCAAGTAAGGTTCGTCACGCTCACCGCGACCCCCGCTTCACCTGCGCCGACGACGCGGACAATCACACCGCGTCGTCAACCACACTCCCACTGTGACAGTCGGGTTCCACTGTGCGCTCAGCACGGCTTTGCGGAAAATCTTGGTCGCCGCGACCAAAAACCGGGTTTACGCAGACCAGGATGGGAATCCGGGCACACACGGAGCGCTTCGGCCGACGATGACGATCACCCGCAGTCCCGGCCTGACTTTTCCCTGTTTCACCCCAATAGCCGAGTCCGCTCCCCCGGTCAGCAGCACCCGGTTGGCCTATCCGAAGTCGATCATAACTCCGATGTGGACGCTCGCATCCCGTCGAGGATGAGCGCCAGCCCGTGCTCGAAGCGCCGGTCGTGGTCACCGGCGGCGAGCACGGCCTCGTGCGCCATCGGGAACCTCTCCGGATCCGGCGGCACCGGCGCGCCGACGCGGTTGGCCGCCTGCTGCTCTTCGAGCGTGGTGCCGAGCACGAAGTCGGTGAGCACCCCGATCCCGCGCAGCGCGGCACTCGGCGTGAAGCCCGCCTTGCCGAGCATCTCGACGATGCCTTCCACGTACTCCCAGCGTTCCTCGATCGGCCTCGCCGCGCTCGCGAGCAACGCGCCGTCGCGATGGGCGAGCATGCCGCGGCGGATCCGCCGAGCCATCCAGGCGAGCCAGGCGTCCCACTCGGCGCCGGGTCCGGGCGCGCCTTCGAGGCCGTCGACGGAAGCCATGGCCGCGGCGTGCATCTCGTCGAGCAGGTCCTGCTTGTTCTTGAAGTGCCAGTACAGCGTCGGCGCCTGGATGCCGAGTTCCCTGGCGAGCTTGCGCAGCGACAGGTTCTCGAGCCCGACGTCGTCGAGCAGCCGCAGCGCCGCCTTGACGACCTCTTCGCGAACCAGGGCCATAACGGACCTCCCATAACTCGGTTCACAATCTAACAGTGTTCGGGACCGGGCCGCCGACCCGGGTTCGGTCGTCCATTGTGGACAATTCGAAAATGGGACCGGGAATTGCGAGACGGGTTTCCCACCCGGCGATAATCCGGGCCGGTGCACTATCCGCAACGAGCTGACAAGAGCATGTCCAGTGGGCTGGAACGGTTCAGCGACTTTGGTCGGATGACAGTAGGTAATTCCTTGACCAAACGGACATCCACACTTATGGTCTAGACCACATTCAAGTGAGCCGCTCCCCTATTCGCCGAACACCGTTGTTCCGCCGTTTGGAGCCTTCAATGAACCTGAAGCGCAAACTCGCCGTCGCCGCTGGGGCATTACTAGCCCCGATCGTCGTGATCACCGTCCCGATGGGAACGGCCAGCGCGCACGGCTACGTTTCGTCACCGCCGAGCCGTCAGGCCTTCTGCGCGCAAGGCAAGGTCTCGAACTGTGGCCCGATCATTTACGAACCACAGAGCGTGGAAGGCCCCAAGGGGCTGACCAGCTGCAATGGCGGTCTCGCGCAATTCGCGCAGCTCGCGGACGAAAGCCGGAACTGGCCGACCACTTCGGTCAGCGGCACCGTCAACTTCACCTGGACGCTGACCGCGCGTCACGCCACCAGCACCTGGGAATACTTCATCGGCGGCACCAAGGTCGCGTCGTTCAACGACGGCGGCGCCCAGCCGGGAGCCACCAAGACCCACGCCGTCAATCTGAGCGGTTTCTCCGGCCGCCAGAAACTGCTGGCCCGCTGGAACATCGCCGACACCGCCAACGCGTTCTATTCGTGTGTCGATTTGCAGATCGGGGGTGGCGGAAACCCGACAACCCCCACGACACCGCCGACCACGACCAGCAATCCGCCGACCACCCCGACGACCTCTCAGCCGCCTGCCGGCGGGACCTGGAAGGTGAATACGGCTTACTCGGTCGGCCAGACGGTCACTTATGGCGGCGCGACCTACAAGTGCATTACCGCGCACACCTCGCTGCAGGGCTGGGAACCGCCCAACGTCCCCGCACTGTGGCAGAAGCAGTGAAACTCCGCCTCGCGCTGGCCGCCGGACTCCTCACCCTCGCCGGGTGCGGGTCCGGCGGCCCCGCCGCGCCCGCGGCCGAGTTCAACCCGACCGACGTGATGTTCCTGCAGATGATGATCCCGCATCACCAGCAGGGCATCGACATCGCGCGAATGGCCAAGGAGCACAAGCTGCGCCCCGAAATTCAGGTGCTCGCGAACGCCATCGACGTGACCCAGGTCAACGAGGTCGCGGACATGAAGGCCTGGCTCGCGGGCTGGGGGCAGCCGCCGACCGCCGACGCGGCGCCGGACGCGCACGCCCACCACGGCGGCACCCGGCTGACCCCGCCGGACGAGGTCGCCGAGCTGAAGGCGGCCAAGCCGGAGGAGTTCGAGAAGCTGTTCGTCAACATCCTCACCGCGCATCAGCACAACGCGGTCGAACTCGCGCAGACCGAAGCGGCGGGCGGCGCCGCCTTCAAGACCAAGGACCTGGCGAACCGGATCATCCAGTCACGCACCGGGGAGATCAAGCAGCTACTGGGTTTTCTCGGCTGAGGGCACCAGGAACTGGTCGATCAACGGCAGCAGTTCGCCGGCGACACGCAGTGCCTCCGCGGTTTCGACGTCGGGCACCGAATAGTGCTGGTTCCCGGCGGCCGTGGTCGCGGTCAGCGTCGCCAGCCCGGCCCTGCGCTGGAAGAACGACCGGCGCAGGTTCCAGCCGACGATGCCGTCGCGGGACAGCACCACGCGCCGCCGTACGAGCGAGCCGTGCCTGCTGACCAAGGCCGAGCCGACGACCGCGTGCCCGAGATTGCGGTAGCGGTCGAACGCCAGCGCGGCCGCGACCGGCACCACGGCCAGCGAACTCAAGGCGACCCCGAGCGTCACGACATCCATTGCCCACAACAGGAAAACGAGCCCGATCACCACGGCGGCGCCGACGAAAGCCCTGGTATACCGGCGACGGCGAGCTCGCGGGCCGTGCTGGACGAGGTCCGCGCTGAGCGGCTCCGGCGCGCCGACGAGCGCCGCGACCCGACCGGCTTCCTCGCGCGGCGCCGGCGGCAACAGCACCGTGCCACCGCGTTCGGCGCCGTGGCCGACGCGCAGCCCGGTGGTGATCGCCAGCAGCTTCGCGCCGCGAACCAGCCGCAGCAGCAACGGTTCGCTGACTTCGACGCCACGCAACCGCCGCTCCTCGATGGTGGTGGAGCGCTTGTTGATCAGCCCGCGCGAGATGTGCAGCGTGCCGCTCTGATGCCTGCTGAGCCGGAAGTTCCAGTACGCCAGCACATACCCGGCCGTCGACGCGACGACCACCACGACGGCGAGCACGCCGATGATCTCGGCGATGTCCTGGGCGAGCGGCGCGTTCTCCAGGTGCCGGAAGATCACCCGCAGCGGCCCGAACCGGTCGAGGTCGCCCTGCGCCTCGGACAGCACCCGCGAGAGCGCGGCGCCGATGACACCGACCGTCACCAGCCCGGACAACGTGAACGGCCCGAACCGGATCCACTTCGGATCGAGCGCGGCCAGCGGGGTTTCCCTAGGCTTCGGGTCGTCGGTCTCGGCCGTGACCGGACTGCGGTGCAGCAGCTCGTCCCGCAGCCGCTGGGCCTCCTCGGCGGTCAGCGCGTCGAGCTTGATGCCCTCGTGTCCCTTGTCGGACCGCCCGGTGCCGACGGTGACCGCGGCCAGCCCGAGCACCCGGTGCAGCGCCTGCGCGTCGATGTCCACTGTGCGCACCCTGTCGGTCGACACGGTCAGCACTTGCTTGCGCAGCAAGCCTTTCCGGATCTGGACCTGCCGAGGCGTGACCCGGTACGTGGTGGTGAACCAGCGCAGCACGCCGAGCACCACGAGCAGCCCGACGCCGAACAGCGTCCACCACGGGCCACGCCCGGTCGACGCGCCGACCACGAGGATCACGAGCAGACCGGGCAGCGCGCGCACGACCTCGTTGAGCGGGTGGACGAGCAGCATCTTCGGGCTGAGCTTGCGCCAGTCCGTTTCGACCTCGGCCGCCGCTTCCGGCGGCGCCCACGGCGACGTCACGTCGCGTCTCCCTCGGACGCGACGGCGTTGCCGGTGAGTTCTTCGGCCGCGCGCTGCGCGGTCTCGTGGTCGAGTCCGTGGATCTTGATCGGGCCCGCCGAGGACGCGGTGGTGACGGTCAGGTTCGCCAGCCCGAACATCCGCTCCAGCACACCGCGTTCGCTGTCGACGGTCTGGATGCGCGAGACCGGCGCGATCCGCCATTCCTGGTCGAGCCAGCCGGACCGGGTGTAGACGGCGTCGGGCGTGATTTCCCAGCGGTGCACGGCGAAACGCCACCGCGGCATGACGATGACGTGCGCGATCGCGAGCACCGCCGAGACCAGCGCGACGATCGCGTGCGGGGTGCCGCCGCCTTCGTCGTCGGCCAGCAACCAGACGACCTGTGCGCCGAACACGAAGACCCAGCTGAACGCGGCACGGCAGGCCCAGTACAGCTTCGCCTTCGGGCTGACCCGGTTGCGGGGCACCCGCAGCTCGACCGCGCCCCCGGCCACTGACTCGCTCATGGCGCCACCCTAACAGCGTTCGAGACGCTGACGGCGGCGAACGGGGCCACACCTCGTTGTGTGCCCCGAGACGACGCAGGCTAGGCGACCCTGACGAGCCTGCCGGTTTCGCCGGACCAGCCGAGTACCGGGTCGGCCGAGAGGATCGCCTGGTGCAGGTCGCGGACCAGCGCCGACGGCTCCAGCCCCAGCTCGTCGGCGAGCCGGGCACGCAGATCCCGGTAGACCTGCAGCGCCTGCGACTGCCGCCCGACGCGGTACAGCGCGGTCATGCACTGCGCGTGGAGGTTCTCGTGCAGCGGGTGGCGGCCGATCAGTGTGGTCAGCTCGACGACGAGCTGCTGATGACGGCCCAGGCGCAGGTCGGCGTCGATCCGCCGCTCCAGCACGGAAAGCCTGCTTTCCTCCAGCCGCACCAGTTCCAGCGCGAGCGCCGGGCCGACCCGCACGTCGACCAGTGCCGGGCCCCGCCAGAGTTCCAGTGCCGCCCGGAAGAGCTCCGAGGCGGCCTCGTCGCGGCCGAGCGCGTACTCACGCTGGCCGGAAGCGGCCAGCCGTTCGTATTCGGCGGTGTCGACCGAGCCTGGCGGCAGGTTCAGCAGGTAGCCACCGTGCCGGGTGACCAGAATGTCCTTGGCACCGACCGGCGAATCCGGCCCGAGCGCCGCGGTGAACAGCCGCCGCAGCTGCAGTATGTAGGTCTGCAGCGTGGTGAGCGCGCTGCGCGGCGGGTCCTCACCCCAGATCTCCTCCATCAGCCTCGGCACGGAAAGGACCTGATTGGCGTTTATCGCCAACAACGCCAGTATCTGCCGGGGCTTGCTCGCATTCGGCACTATGGACGTGTTCTCACACAGCGCGCTCAGCGGTCCCAAGAGCTTGATGTCCACGGGAATTCCTCCAGAAGTTCATGCGTGGTGGTAGCGCTTACCCGCGATCAACCCAGTCGGCTGATTAATCGCGAAAGCGGACTCGACTAAAGTGGAATGGAAGGCGGCGTCGCCCGGTTCGCCGTATTTCACTCGAACGGCGCAGGCAGCCAGCCGCGCAGCTGCGGGGCGGTCTCCGTGAGCCGCGCGCAGAGCCGGGTCGCCGACTCGGCCGCCGCCTCGGCGTCCGCCGCGACACTGAAGAACACCAGCTCGACCCGCCGCGCCCCGGAAGAGGCCCTGACGTGCTCGAACCCCGAGTCCTGACCGGCCAGTTCCCGCAGGAGACCGGCCACGAGCGGCGCCTCCAGCAGCTGGCGCGGCGCCGCCGCCGTGGCGATCAGGACCACCTCTGTCATGTACACGGGCGACCGATCGAAATCCCGATGAATGAATCATCGGCTTCGCCCTTCACGAACATTTGACATCCCAGTCGAATCCGTCTCCGCAGGTCATGCTCATGGCGACCGGTTCGCGGTATTCGAGTGAAGTCATTGATCTGCCCCCAGATCGTCGTTTGCCTGTTTCCGACACCACGAACACTGCCCGACGATCAGCCGGTCCCGAAAGGGGAAAGGACTGGCACCAAGTGGCAGCGCAGCTTGCTGCCAACCACGGCCAAAACCGAAACCGGACAAATTTCCCAATAGCCGGCCGGGGAACGGATCACACTTGGTTACTGATTAACCGGTACTGGTGTACTGTTCGGCTTCGCGAGGGGGAACGCGACTGGGGTTCTTTGGGGGAACGTGTGCTCAGACCGCTTGGGTTGGATACGACGGCGGAAGCCGTCTACCGGGCGATGGTCGTCCACCGCGACTGGGGAGTCGCGCAGCTGGCCGAATATCTCGAAATGACCGAGGAAGACATCCGGGCGGCGCTGGACCGGCTGGCCGACTTGGCGCTGGTCAGGCGCTCGCTGACGCATCCGACCCGGCTTCGCCCGGTCGAGCCGCAGTTCGGCCTTTTCGCGCTGCTGCAATCACGGCAGGCGCAGCTGCACAAGAGCCAGCAGGAACTCGCGCAGAGCCACGCGACCATCTCCGAGCTGATCGTCGACCTGCAGTCGGCCAGCCCCCGCGTCGAAGTCGACCAGCTGATCGGCATCGACGAGGTGCAGAGCAGGCTCGAGGTGCTGGCCAACCACGCCTCCGTCGAATGCCTTTCCGTCATGCCGGGCGGCGCCCAGTCGGAGTCCAGCATCGAAGCCGGGCTCCCGCTGAACGAACACGCGCTGGCCAGGGGGGTGGCCGTGCGCACGATCTACCTGAACAGCGTGCGCAACGACCCGGGGACCCTCCGGTACGCGAACCGGCTCACCGAGCGCGGCGCCGAGTTCCGCACCGCGCCGACCCTGCCCGTCCGGATGCTGCTGGTCGACCGCGAGATCGCGCTCGTGCCGCTCAATCCGGACAACAGCAGGGAAGGCGCCGTCCAGATCACCAGCCGCCGGATCATCGCGACCCTGCTGGCGTTCTTCGAGCACATCTGGAACACCGCGGCCCCGTTCGGCCAGGAACCCTGCCGCGCCGGAGACGGGCTGACCGAACAGGAACGCGAGCTGCTGCGGCTGCTGGCCGACGGGCTGACCGACGAGGTCGCCGCGCGGCGGCTGGGCCTGTCGCTGCGGACCACCCGCCGCTTCATGGCCGACCTGATGAAGCGGCTCGGCGCGAAAAGCCGCTTCGAGGCCGGTTTCCGTGCCGCCGAAAGGGGTTGGCTCGGCTCGACCACCACGCTCGAGGGCAGTCGCTGCGGCTGCCCGAGCTAGTACGGGCCGACGAAACCGGCGGTGACCCCTTCCAGCTGACGGACCGTGGCGCGCGCGTCGCCGAGAAGTTCCAGGCAGGCGGCGGTGATGCGCCGCGCGTCCGGATGGAACGCCTCCTCCAGCGGGTAGGACACCGGGGCCGGGCAGTCCGGCAGCGTGACCCTGCGGACCGGCGCGCGCAGCGCGTCGAAGACGTTTTCCGCCGCGACGGCCGCGACCTCGGCCGCCAGGCCGTAGCTCGCCCAGCTGGTGTCGGCCACCACGAGCCTGCCGGTCTTCGCGACCGACGCGCAGATCAGCTCCTCGTCGAGCGGGCGGATACTGCGCACGTCAACGACTTCCGCGCTGATCCCGCGCTCGGCGAGCAGGTCGGCGGCACGCTCGGCCTCGTACACCATCAGCGAGGCCGCGACGATGGTGACGTCCTGTCCCGCACGCACGATTCGGCCCTTGCCGAACGGAATCCCGGTCGCCGCTTCGGAAACCTCGCCGCGGTGCTGGTAGAGCCCGCGGTTTTCCAGCAGCACGACCGGTGTCTCCGAGCGGAGCGCCTGCACGAGCAGGCCCTTGGCGTCCGCGGGCGAGGCCGGCATGGCGACGTACAAGCCGGGGAAGTGCCCGAAAAGCGACTGCGGGCTCTGGGAATGCGTCGCGCCCTGGCCCCAGCCTCGGCCGACGACGCCTCGGGTCACCACCGGCACCCCGCCCTGGTTTCCGTACATATAGCGCCATTTGGCCGCAAGATTGATCAACGGATCTGATGCCAGGAACAGGAAATCGGCCCTCGAATGGACCAGCAGCGGCCTGCGGCCCATCGCTGCCGCCCCGATCGCGATGCCCGCGGTGGCGTTCTCCGCGTTCGGCACGTCGAAGACCCGCGACGACCCGAACCGTTCGAACGCCGCGCGCGTCGTCCCGTAGATGCCCTTGCTGTCGTCGACGCCCTCCCCCGCCACGAAAATCGCGGGATCGGCTGCCATGCACTGCACGGTGGCCTCGCTGATCGCCTGCCAGTAGGTGAGTTCACGCATGGTCATCGGGTCCTCTCATCCGAGCCGGCGAGCAGATCCGCGACATCGGGGAACGGGCTCGCCTTCGCGTACTCGACGGCTTCGGCCGCCTCGGCACGGAACTCGCCGTACCAGTCCTCGACAAGCCGGTCGATCGTGGGATCGGTGTCCCGCAAGGCATCCGCGGCCTGCCGGATCGGGCAGCGGCCGAGCCACGAGTCGACCTCGGCCTTGCCGCGGTAACCGTCGTCCGGCTCCCAGTTCGGGCCGACGTGTTCACGCCAGCGGTAGGTGTCCAGCTCCAGGAAGTACGGCCCGTCGCCTTCGCGGCACCGGGTCAGCGCCTCGTCGGCCGCGCAGTGCACGGCGAACACGTCGTTGCCGTCGACCCGGCTCGCCGTCACCCCGTACGACCGGACGCGATCGGTGATGGTCGTGCCCTCCGGCTGACGCGACCGCAGCGGCGACTCGATCGAGTAGCCGTTGTTCTCGCAGACGAACAGCACCGGCAACCGGTGCAGCGCGGCGAAGTTCACCGACTCGGCGAACACGCCCTCCTCGGTGGCGCCGTCGCCGAAGAAGGTCACCGCCACCCTCGGCTCGCCCGCCATCGCGAACGACCAGGCCGCGCCGACGGCGACCGGGATCATCTCGCCGAGAATCGCCGCGGAGCCGCCGAACCCGGCCGCGTGATCGACCAGGTGCACCGACCCGCCACGCCCGGCGGCGCAGCCGGTGGCCCTGCCGTGTATCTCGGCGGTCATCGCGCGCAGGTCACCGCCCATGGCGAGGTACGGCGCGTGCGAGCGGTGCCCGCTGTAGACCACGTCGGTGTCACGGGTGGCCGCGCAGACGCCGACCGAGGTCGCCTCCTGGCCGATGGAAAAGTGCGTGGGAGTCCGCATTTCCTGCTCGTCGCGGTACCGCTCCGCCAGCGTCTCCTCGACGCAGCGGATCCGCACCATCTCCCGCACCAGCCGGTGGGTCATCGTTCGTCCTTTCCTTCACTGCCAGCCGGGGCCGGTCTCGGTGGCCCAGGTGGGCGCCGCGGCGCGGCGGAACCACCGCGGCCGGGCCGTCTTCACGGGGGCGGGGTCGTCACGGCCGGTGAGCCACGCGAGCGTGACCACCAGCGCGGCCAGCTCTTCCGGGCTCGGGTTTCCGTTCAGGACACGCAGCTCGGTCATTGCGGCTGGTTCCCGTGCTTGCGGCTGGGCTGTTCGGTGTGCTTGGCACGCAGCATGGTCAGCCCGGCGATGATCTTCGACCGGGTCTCCGCCGGGTCGATGACGTCGTCGACGAGCCCGCATTCGGCCGCGTAGTAAGGATGGGTGAGCTTTTCGCGGTACTCCTCGATGAGCAGTGCGCGGGTCGCTTCGGGATCGGCCGAAGCGGCGATCTCCCGGCGGAAGATGACGTTCGCCGCGCCCTCCGCGCCCATCACGGCGATCTCGTTGGTCGGCCAGGCGAGCGCGAGGTCGGCGCCGATCGAGCTGGAGTCCATCACGATGTACGCGCCGCCGTACGCCTTGCGCAGCACCACCGAGATCCTCGGGACGGTGGCGTTGCAGTAGGCGTACAGCAGTTTCGCGCCGTGCCGGATGACGCCACCGTGCTCCTGCGCGACGCCGGGCAGGAAGCCGGGGACGTCGACCAGTGTGACCAGCGGGATGTTGAAGGCGTCGCAGAATTGGATGAACCGCGCTGCCTTCTCCGACGAGGTGATGTCGAGTACGCCGGCCAGCGCGCTCGGCTGGTTCGCGACGATGCCGACCACCTGCCCGCCCATCCTGGCGAGCGCGCAGATCACGTTGCCCGCCCAGCGTTCGTGCACCTGGAAGAACTCGCCGTCGTCGACGATCTCCTCGATCACCGCGGCCATGTCGTACAGCCGCCCGCGATCGGCGGGCACCAGCGAGGTCAGCGCTTCACCGCGCCGGTCGGCCGGATCCGTCGACGGCAGCGCGGGCGGCAGCTCGCGGTTGTTGGACGGCAGCAGGCTGAGCAGGTACCGCACGTCCTGGAGGCACTCGGCCTCGTCGTCGTAGGCGAACCCGGCGACCCCGGAGATCTCGGTGTGCACGTCGGCGCCGCCGAGCCCGTTCTGGGTCACCGACTCGCCGGTGGCCGCCTGGACCACGTCCGGCCCGGTGATGAACATCTGCGAGGTCTCGCGCACCATGAACACGAAGTCGGTCAGCGCGGGCGAGTAGGCCGCGCCACCGGCGCACGGGCCCATGATCACGCTGATCTGCGGGATCACCCCCGAATTGCGGACGTTGCGCTGGAAGATGCCGCCATACCCGGCGAGCGCGGTCACGCCCTCCTGGATCCGCGCGCCCGCGCCGTCGCACAGCCCGACGATCGGCGCGCCCGCCGCGGCGGCCATGTCCATGATCTTGTGGATCTTGGCGGCGTGCGCCTCACCGAGCGCGCCGCCGAAGATGCGGAAGTCGTGGGCGTAGACGAACACGGTCCGCCCGTCGACCTGGCCCCAGCCGGTGATGACGCCGTCCGAGTGCGGACGCTTCCGTTCCATGCCGAAGCCGTGATATCGGTGCTTGCGCAGGCCTTCCACCTCGGTGAAGGTGCCCTCGTCGAAGAGCAGGCCGATCCGTTCCCTCGGGGTCAGCTTGCCCTTGGCGTGCTGGGCGTCGGTGGCGCGCTGGTCGCCGCGTGCCACCTTGTCCCGCAGCCTGCCCAGCTCCGCGGTCAGCTCGGCGGCGGACCGGACGGGCGGGGCCGCGACCGGGTACGGCGGCGGCGCGACGGTCACGGGCTTGTCGTCGACAACGGTCATTTCCGGGCTTCCTGTTCTGATCGTGCCTTGATTTCGTCGAGCAGATCCGCCTGCGCGAGGCAGTCCGCGGTGGTGGTCCTGCCGATCCGGCAGGCCGAGGCGAAGGCCCGCACGGTCGCGGCCACCTGGTCTTCCGGCTCCAGCGAGATCCGCTCGGAGCCGCCGCTGCGGTCCAGCCGGAGCATGGGCCTGCGGTCGGCGGGCGTGGTGAAGACGTGCTCGAGTGCCAAAGTTCCTTTGCTGCCGGTGAAGGTGTAGGCCGAGCGGTACTCGTGGTCCATCCCGTAGGTGAGACGCGCGGTCACGCCGTCGGCCGTTTCGAGCGTCGCGGTGCCGCCGTACTCCACAGTGGACACTGAGGTGTACGCGGCTTCCTTGACCCGCAACGGTCCGCCGAGCAGATGCACCGCGGCGCGGACCGGGTAGATCCCGACGTCCAGCAGCGCTCCCCCGCCGAGCTCGGCCGAATGCCGGATGTCACCGGGTTTCGGCCTCGGCACGGTGAACGCGGCCTCGAAACCGGTGAGCGTGCCGATCGCGCCGTCACGCACCAGCCGCCGGGCGGCGATGTGCTGGCCGTGGTGCACGAACAGGACGTTCTCCATCAGCACCCGGCCCCGGTCCCGTGCCAGCGCCAGCAACCGCCGGGTGCCGGACGCGTTGGTGGTGACCGGTTTCTCGGACAGCACGTGCTTTCCGGCGTCGAGTGCCCGTTCGACCCACCGCTCGTGCAACGCGGCGGGCAGCGGGATGTACACGGCGTCGACGGACTCGATGAGGGCTTCGTAGCTTTCGAAAGCCTTGCAGTCGTACGGCGCGGCCGTCTCCACGGCACGGGCGTAATCGCGAGCGGCCACGCCGGTGAGCTCGACGCCGTCCGCCGCCGCGAACGCCGGCAGCATCCGGCGCCTGGCGATCTCGGCGCACCCCAGCACCCCGACGCGCAGTGGCTCAAACACCGGTCAGCCGTTCCATCGCGGCCAGGCAGGCGACCAGGGTGCGTGCCTGGACGTTGACGCAATGTCCTTGCTGGACAAGGAGATTGAGCTGCCCTGGCGTCACCCAGTTGTAGCCCGGCGGGGTGTCGAGCGGCACCTCGGAATCGTCGACCTCGATGACCAGGTAGCGCGCCTCGGCGTCGAGGAACCGGCCGCCCTCCTCGGAATGCACTGCCTCGTAACGGATCCGCGCGGGATCGGCGGCGAGCACGAGGTCCAGGTAGCGCGGCCGGGGCGGTGCTCCGGCGCCGGCATAGTTGCCGGGGATGCACTGGACGGTCGGCGCGATCTCGACCGCGTCGCGCAGCCCGCCTTCCATCCGCGCGTGTGCCAGCAGGTGCAGCACCCCGTTGATCGGCCTGGCGAGGAACGCGGCGACACCGGGCCCGCGCGGCCGGAACAGCGGCTGGGTCCAGCTGGCCACCTCACGGCTTCCGGCCTGGACCGAGGCCGCGACGACCTCGAAGAACCGGCCGTCGACGTGGTGGATCGCGGTGTCCGTGCGAGCCCAGCCCGGGATGCCCGCCAGTGGCACGCGTTCGGCGTGCGCGTCCTGGCGTGACCGCTCCGCGGTGAACCAGGACCGGAGGTCGGCGTCCGGGTGCAGCGCCCAGGTCTCCGGCCGGACCTCCGCCTGCGGGCCGCTCGCGAGCACCGTGCGGGCGTCCATGTTGACCAGGTTGTCGTAGCGCAGCAAGGCGGCGATCTGGCCGAAGGTGAGCCAGCGGAAGTCCTCGTGCGCGGGCACCGGGCCCGTGGTCTCGACGATCATGTTGCGGTTGTGCTTGCGGTGGAACCAGGCGCCGTGCTCGGACTGCAGCACGTCGGTGAGCACCCGGCCGCGCTCGGGCCGCAGGAAGTAGTCGAGATAACGGACGGCCGAGCCGCCGTGCACCTGGGTGTAGTTGCTGCGGGTGGCCTGCACGGTCGGGGAAAGCTGGAGCAGATTGGGATTGCCCGGTTCCATCTTGGCCTGCATCAGGCAGTGCAGCACCCCGTCGAACTCCTTGACGAGGATGCCGAGAATGCCGATCTCGGGCTGCTGGATGATCGGCTGGAACCAGTCGGCGCCGCTGTCGAGCGTCACGTGCAGGCCCTGGACACTGAAGAACTTCCCGCTGCGGTGCACCAGGTTCCCGGTGCCCTCCTGGGTGTGCCAGCCTTCGAGCTCCGCGAACGGGATGCGGTCGACGCGGAACGGGTGCTCGGCACGCCGCCGCGCGAACCAGTCGTGGAACCCGGCGAGGTCGAGCTGCGCGCCGTCCGCCGTCGCGGCGGACCTGGCGATCCTGGCGGCCACACCGGCGTCGTGGCGTGGCCGCAGCGCTGTCTCGAAAGATGACATCTGACGACTCCTTTTCGATTCGGTGCTCAGCGGCCGCCGGCGACGGTGAGCTCGGCGCCGGTGACGTTCCCGTTGGCCTCGGAACAGAGGAAGACGACGGCGCGAGCGACCTCCGACGGGTCGCTCAGCCGCCCGGTGGGGGTGTTCGCGAGCTCGCGGGCCTTGACCGGCTCGGGCAGTCCGTCGCGCACCCGGTCCGTCATGGTCAGGCCGGGGCTGACCACGTTGACCAGCACGCCGTCCCCGCCGACGTCCCACATCAGGCTGCGGGCCAGTCCGTGCAACCCGGCCTTGGCCGAGCCGTAGAACTCCTGGCCTTTGTTGCCGCCCAAGGCGTTGTGCGAGGAGATCAGCGCGATCCGGCCCCAGCCGCGCTCCCGCATGCCGCGGACCGCGTGCTGCACTGTCCTGATGACCGGGGCGAGGTTGCCGCCGACGACCGGCAGCCAGTCCTGTTCGGGCACGTCTTCGAAGCCGGTGCCCGGTGTGCGGCGCTCGCCCCAGCGGACCGCGTTGGCCACCAGCACGTCCAGCGAACCCCAGCGCTCGTGCACGGCGGCGACCGCCGCGGCAGGCGAATCCGGGTCCTCGAGGTCGTAGTGGACGGCGAAGGCGTCACCGAGATCGGCGGCGAGTTTCTCGGCCGCCTCACGGTTCCCGCGATAGGCGACGGCGACGCGCGCGCCCTCCTCGTCGAAGGCCCGCGCGATCGCCTCACCGATCCCGCCGGTGGCACCGGTGACGAGCACGGTGCGCCCGCACAGCCCGAGCTTCATCGCGCGCCGCCGACGAAGTCCTTGATGGACGACGCGACGTAGTCGAGCATCTCCTCGGTGAGTCCCGGATAGACGCCGACCCAGAACGTCTGCTCGGTGACGATGTCGCTGTTGACCAGATCGCCGGAAACCCGGTGCGGCTGGTCGAGGTAGGCGGGGTGCCTGGTCAGGTTGCCCGCGAACAGCCGCCGCGTGCCGATCTTGCGGTCCTCCAGGAAGGCGACCAGTTCCGCGCGCTTGAACGGCGCGTCCGGCGAGACGGTCAGCGCGAAGCCGAACCAGCTCGGGTCGCTGCGCGGGGTGGCTTCCGGCAGCAGCAGCCACGGCACGTCCTGCAGCGCCGTGCGCAGCTGACGCCAGTTGCGGCGGCGCGCGGCGCAGAAGTCGTCCAGCTTCGCGAGCTGGCTCAGGCCGAGCGCGGCCTGCAGGTCGGTCGTCTTCAGGTTGTAGCCGACGTGGGAGAAGATGTACTTGTGGTCGTACCCGGCGGGCAGGGTGCCCATCTGGTAGTCCCACCGCTTGAGGCACTTGTTGCTCTCGCCTGGCTCGCACCAGCAGTCACGGCCCCAGTCGCGCAACGACTCCACGATCCTGGCCAGCGCGAGGTTCGAGGTGAGCACGCAGCCGCCCTCACCCATCGTCAGGTGGTGGGCCGGGTAGAAGCTGACGGTCGTCAGATCGCCGAAGGTGCCGGTCGGCTTGCCGTCGTAGGTGGAGCCGACCGCGTCGCAGTTGTCCTCGATGAGGAAGAGGTCGTTGTCCTCGGCCAGCTGGGCGATTTCGGCCACCGGGAACGGATTCCCGAGCGCGTGGGCGATGATGATCGCCTTCGTCTTCGGCGTGATGGCGGCCGCGACCCGGTCGGCGGTCGTGTTGAGCGTGGTCAGGTCGACGTCCACGAAGACGGGCAGCAGGCCGTTCTGCAGGATCGGGTTGACCGTGGTCGGGAAGCCTGCCGCGACGGTGACCACCTCGTCGCCGGGGCGCAGCCTGCGGTCCTCCAGCAGCGGCGACGTCAGCGCGCTGGTGGCGAGCAGGTTGGCCGACGAGCCCGAGTTCGTCAGATGCGCCTTGCGCAGCTTCAGCTTCCGCGCGAAGGCACTCTCGAACTTACGTGAGGCGTACCCAGCGGCGATCCGCATCTCCAGCGCGGCCTCGACCAGCGCGGTCCGGTCGTTCTCGTCGAGCACCGCGCCGGACGGCCAGATCTCGGTCACCCCGGGCACGAACGGCCGGTCGTCCTGCTTTTCCTTGTGATACAGGCGGGTCTCGTCGAGAATCAACGCCTTCTTGCCCGTCATCGGCGGCTACCTCCAAAGTCGGCTCGGCGCGGCTTCTCGCGCATCGACGACCTTCCGGCAGCGATCTCGAACCGGGCTCGACACCCGGTGGACCGCCACCACTCCAGGCACGCTGATTACCTTGCGCCGTATGGAGATCCAGGAGACGGAAGTACCAGGAGCCTTCCGCGTCACCCCGCGCCTGTTCACCGACGCCAGAGGCGGCTTCTTCGAATCCTTCCGCCACGACGAGCTCGCGCGCGCGACCGGGCACGTGTTCACGCCCGCCCAGACGAACTACTCGTCCTCGGTCCGCGGCACCCTGCGCGGCATGCACGGCGTGACCTTGCCACCCGGCCAGTCCAAATTCGTCAGCTGCGTCCGCGGCGCGGTGATGGACGTGGTCGTCGACGTGCGCCTCGGCTCCCCCACCTTCGGCACGCACACGGTCACCGAGCTCAACGCGACCGAAGGCCGCGCGATGTACGTGGCCGAAGGCCTGGCGCACGGTTTCGTCGCGCTGACCGACGACGCCTGCGTGAGCTACCTGTGCTCGACGCTCTACGTACCGGGCACCCAGGTCGACATCTGGCCGTTCGACCCGGAACTCGCGCTGCCCTGGGCCGACATCCTCACCGGCGAGCCCGTCATGTCCGCCAAGGACTCGAACGCCCTTACCCTGAGCCAAAACGCCGACCAAGGCCGGCTGGCGACCTATACGGAGTGTCTGGCCCACTATGCGGCCAAGCGTCGCGCCTGACCCGGCCTGGGAAAAAAATCCCAATGTGGCTTTCGTCAGATCTGAGCTGACGAAAGCCACATTGGGATTTTTGCGAGCCGCACACCCACCGCACCAGCGGAAGTGGCGTTCACGCGGACCGGCTGGCCTCGGCCGAGGCAAGGGCGGTCAGCATGCCGACGGCTTCGGCGGGCGCGGGCAAAGCCTCGATCTCCCGTCGCAGCTCGGCAGCGGCTGAGCGGACGGCGGGAGTCCGCAGCGAAAGCACCCCATCGCGGATCACCGACACGTCGCCGTCGAAGTCGCTGCCACGCAGATGCCAGCCCGCGCCAGCCGCGGCCAGGCGGTCACCGATGAGCAACTGCTCCGGCCGTGGCGAGACGATCGCCTGCGCGATACCGGCTGAGGCAGCCGCCATGCCGGTCATGCCGTTTCCTTGATGTAAAAGGACTTCGCAACGCGGCAACGTCGTCAGCACAGGCAGGCCGGTCGGCAAATCCGCGCGCTGTGAGGGAGTGACCACCAGCGCGGTCGGCACCCCGGCATCAGCGAGCGCGATTCCCGTTGCCAGCAACGGATCCCGCTCGGTGATGCGCGCGTTCGGCTCCCAGGTGACGCAAACCGCGAACCCTGAAGCCCCAGCCAGCGCCGGTTGATAGCGGATCGCCCATCGCGTGGCCGGGGACGGCAGCCACAGACTCGGCGGGCAGGGCCCGGCCCAGACGTCGGGGTGGTGGGCGGGGTCGGCGCCGAACCGGTCGAACAGCCGCCGGTAGCCGGCGCCGCGCCCCAGGTCGAGCACCGCGGGACCACCCCACTGGTGGCAGACGAGCGGCACGCCGAGGTTGCTCGCGACCACGGTACCGGCGTACGTGCTCGCGTCGGCGACGATGATGTCCGGCCGCCATTTTCGGGCCAGTGGCAGCAAATCGGGCAGCATGCCCTCCGCTATGCCTGCCTGACGGTCCTCCAGTGACGTGAGAATCCGGCGCTGGGTCTCGTCGAGGCTCGGGATCCGGGACGGCCAGTCCGACGGCCACCGGCCTGGCGGGCGGGCGACCTCGGGTGCGCCGGTGGGGACCGGGACCGAACCCGTCGCCGCCACCGGGAGCCCGGCGGCGGCGACGTCACGGACACTGCCGGCGGGCACGGCGAAGAGCACGTCGTGCCCGGCGGCCGCGCAGGCCGAGGCGAGCGGGACCAGCGGGGCCAGATGGGCGGATCCGGACCAGGTGGTGAAGAGCAGGCGCACGGTCGTTCCTCTCCTGGTCAGCTGGTGAACTGGCCCTGCGGGAGATCGGCCTCGGCGAGGAACCCGAGTGAGTTCAGCAGCTCGGCGCGGCGCGCGTCCGTCAGGCCCTCCGGCCGCGCGACCGCGAGCCGTTCGGCGGTCACGCGGATCCCGTCCGGCTCTTCGGACATTCGCCAGGTGGTGCGGTAGAGGTCGAAACCGGCCGGCGGTTCCAGCTGCTTCACCACGACCGTGTGCGGCGCGGTGGCGATCACCACGGCCCTGCCGTCGGTGGTCGTGACGAACTCGGCGGTGTCGCCAGGCCCTGCCGGTGTGCCGGTGACCGCCTCGAGCAGACCGGCGTACACGCGCTCGGCGGGGCCGGGCACCACCGTGGACCTGGTGGCGCGCAAGGTGAGCCGGTCGCGCTCGGCGCTCGACTCGACCGCGGCCTTGAGGGTGCGCATCTGCAGCGCGCCGTGCCGGTCGAGCTCCGCCACGGTCGCCTGCGGATCGCCGTCCGCGGTGAACCAGTGGTGTGACTCGACGCGGCAGCCGCCGTCGGGCAGCGGCACGAACAGCCACGAGCCGCCGAGCCCGGTGATCGCACCGACGGTGCCCTGCTGCTCGAAGTCCATGCGCAGCGCGCCGTCGTCCAGGGTGCGGTGCGATTCCCAGACACGCAGGCTCTCGCCGGCGCCGGGCCGCACCGCCCAGAACCGCGAACGGTCCTTGGCGCCTTCACGCCAGGCGATCTCGGTGTGCGCCACCCACGGGTAGAGCAACGGCCAGTTCAGCACGTCGGTGAGCGCCGCGTAGACGGCCTCGGCAGGCGCGCCGACCGCTATCTCGGCCCGCGTGCGGTGGATCTCGGATGACATTTCCTCAGCTCCTCACGAATGCGCGGGGACCGCGGCGCGGTCCTCCAGCTGGGCGACCACCGAGGCGGGCGACGGCATCGCGTCGATCTCGGCGCGGACCTCCCGCGCGGCCGCGGTGAATTCCGGCTGCCCCAGTACCGCGCCGATCGCGGACCGCAGCCCGCCCGGCACGGCCTGCCGGTCGGGATCGACGCAGATCCCGGCGCCCGCCCGCTCGACGAGATCACCCCACAGCCACTGCGTCGAATCGCGGCCGTCGGGCACCACGAGCTGCGGCACCCCGTAGGCGAGCCCGGTCATCCCGCTGCCGGCGCCGCCGTGATGCACCAGCGCCGAACAGGTCTGGACCACTGCGCCCAGCGGGATCCAGCCGGTCAGCCGGACGTTGGCCGGCAAGGAAAGCCCGTCGAACTCCTCGTGCCCGGCGACCGCCAGCACGATCTCCGCGTCGAGGCCTTCGACCTCGTCCAGCAGCTGCTCACGACGCTCGTTGAAGTTGCGCGTGGTGATCCCGCCCGAAACGCAGACCCTCGGGCGTTCCGGTTCCCTGCGCAGCCAGTCGGGAATCTCGCCGGAACCGTTGTACGGCACGTACCGGACCGGGATCTTGGGCACCCGGGACGGACGGGCCAGCGCGGGCGGGCAGGGGTCGATCCAGGTGTCGGTACCGACACTCGGCGCGACACCGAACCGTTCGAACATCCGGAAGTACGCGGGCGGGATTTCGTTCTCCGCCAAGAAGTACAGCCCCATCGGCTGCACCCAGCCATGCCCGATGGCCGGCACGCCGACGGCCGCGGCCGCGACCAGGCCGACGACCGCGCCGATGTCGTAGACGACGAGATCGGGCCGCCAGTGCCTGGCGAAGCCGACAAGGTCGTCCGCGAGCGAGTCGGCCAGCCCGAGCACCTGCCCGGCCCAGGCGAGCCTGCGTTCCTCGGACCACGGCAGCGGGCCCATCGGCCAGTCGGCGGGCACCCGCTCCGGGCGCTCGGCCGCGTCCGGGATGGTCCCACGGGCGAACGCCTCGCCCGCGGCGTGCTCGCCGATCGGCACGGCGATCAGGCCGGCCGACCGGACTCCGGCCAGCGACTGCGGCCGGGCGGCCACCCGCACCTCGTGCCCGGCGAGCCTGGCGGCCCAAGCCAGCGGCACCACCCAGGGAACGTGGCTGGCACCGTGTGCGACGACAAGGATGCGCATCGGTGTCAGCCTTGCTTCGCGGGTCGTCCCGGCAGCGCGAGCGCGGGCAGCAGGGTCAGCGCGCTGAACCCGAACGCCCACCAGAACGACGTGCCGAACGCACTGGACGGCGCCGACGAGACGAGCTCGTGCTGCAGCACCACGACGAGCACCGCGGTGCCGAGCGAGCCGCCGATGCGGTGCAGGACGTTGGTCACGCCCGCCGCCTGCGGCATCTGCGGCGGCTTGACGCTCTGGAACACGGCCGTCATGACCGGCGACATCGCCGCGCCCAGCCCCAGGCCGCGGACGAACAGCCCGGCGCCGAGCAGCAGTTCGTTGGGATCGGAGCCGACCTGGGTGTAGGCGAGCGTGCCGATCATCGAAAGCCCGATACCGACCAGCAGCACCGGCTTGAGGCCCAGCCGCCCGGTCAGCCTGCCCGCGAAGAACACCGCGATCGCGATCCCGATGTCTTGTGGCACAAGCAAAAGCCCGGCGTGTAACGCGTCCTGGGCGCGCACCTGCTGGTAGTACAACGGCAGCAGGAACATCGAGCTGAACAGTGCAGCGCCGACCAGGAACGAGGTGAGCACGGCATTGGTGAACGCGCGGTTGGCGAACAGCCGGAGATCGAGCACCGGGGTGTCCTTGCGCAACGCGTGCCAGACGTAGACCGCCAGCAGCAGCGCGCCGACCGCGATCGGCCCGTGCGCGCGCAGCGAGGCGAAACCACCGTTGGCCGTCTCGGAGAAGCCGTACAGCATCGCGGCCAGACCCGGTGAAACCAGCAGCAACCCGCGCACATCGAGCTTCAGTCCGCCTTCGGGCTTCGACGACGGCAGCACGCGCCTGGCGAGCAGCAGCGTGATGATGCCGAGCGGGACGTTGATGTAGAAGATCCACGGCCAGCTGAACACGCCGATCAGCACACCGCCGATCACCGGCCCGAGCGCGGGCGCGAAGGTGAGCGGGATGATCAGCAGGCTCATCACGCGGCCGAGCCGCTTGGGCCCGGCTGCCTGCGCGAGCATCGCCTGCCCGATCGGCTGGATGAGACCGCCGCCGATCCCTTGCAGTACCCGGAAAACGATGAGTGAGCCCGCCGACCAGGCGAGACCGCACAGTGCGGACCCGATCACGAAGCAGGCCACCGACGCCATCCAGGTGCGCTTCGCGCCGAAGCGGTTCGTCGCCCAGCCGCTGATCGGCGCGACCAGCGCGAACGCCAGCAGATAGCCGGTGCTGATCCACTGCACGGTGGCCAGCGGGCTGTCGAAGTCACGCCGGATCGCTTCGACGCCGACGTTGACGATGGTGGCGTCGAGCACGGCCAGAATCGTCCCCAGCACCAGCACGACACCGAGCTTGAGCAGTGCGGGGTCGAGACGCTCGTCCTGCGGCGGCGCCGGGGAACTCGCGGTGGTGGTCATGTCTGTCTTTCCTTATCTGGACAGGGAAAAGGAAGCTGTGGCCCGCGCTAGGGGGGAGGTCGCGGGCCACAGCGGGCCTGATGGCTCAGGGAATGAGGACGACGCGGCCGAGCTGCGCGCGGTCTTCCATGAGCTGATGTGCCTTGACGGCCTCGGCGAGCGGCAGCTCGGTGTAGACGACCGGCTTGACCTTGCCGCTGAGCACCATTTCGCAGACTTCGTCCACGATCGGGGTGAAGTCGTCGACCTGGCCGTCCATGACACCCATCGAAAAGTGGGTCAGGTAGCGGCCTGCCAGGTCCTGCAGCGAGACCTTCGGCAGCTCCTTGCCGCCCGAGGCCGAACCGTAGAACACCAAGCGCCCGAACGGCTTCAGCAGCCGCACGCTCTTCTGCGTGATGTCGGAGCCGACGCTGTCGAGCACGATGTCGACACCCGCGCCGCCGGTGGCCTCGCGGACCTCGTCGTCCCAGCCCTCGCGGCTGTAGTCGATGGCGATGTCGGCGCCGAGTTCCTTGGCGAACTCCAGCTTCGCCGCGGAGTTCGCGGTAGCGATGACGGTTCCGGCGCCGAGCGCCTTCAGCATCTGCACCACGAGGTGCCCGATCGCGCCCGCGGCGGCGTGCACCAGCACGGACTCACCCGGCTTGAGCGTCGCGGCCTGGATGACCTCGAGGCCGACCTGAGCGGGCGAGCTCAGCATGGTGGCCTGCGCGGCGTCCATCTCGGCTGGCACCCGCACCAGGTCCTTGACCCTGGCCAGCGAGTATTCGGCGAAGGCCTCCTTGAAGATGATGCTGGCGACCCGGTCGCCGACGGCGAATCCTTCGACACCGGGGCCGAGCGCGTCGATGAACCCGCAGGAGTCACCGCCGGGGGAAGCGGGCAGCTGCACGGACTTCCCGTAGTAGAAGTCACCGGCCCGCTCCTGCAGGCCTGCGAAGTTCACGCCGATGGCCTCATTGCGGATCCGGACGAACCCGGGACCCGGCTCGGGCTTGTCGACCTCGTCGACGCGCAGCACCTCCGGTGTGCCGTGCTCGTGATAGCGGACGATGCGCATGGGTGTCTCTTTCTCGTCGGAGGGGACCACGCGGAACGGGTCCGGTCGCCTCCCAGCCTCGGCGGCCGCACTTGAGCGGCCACCGAGCCGTCCTAGTGCGCGGCGACCGCTTCGGCCGTCACGCCCGCGAACAGGTCGTCCTCGGGCACGGTCGTCTCGACCAGCGACCGGACCAGGTGGTAGTCCTCGGTCGGCCATGCCTGCTGCTCGATCTCCAGCGGGCACGACCGTTCGGGCCCGTCCGGGTTCACCTGGGTCTCGTGCGCGAGCAGCGCGCGCAGCCGCGTCGGGTACCACTCGGCGCACGAGACCTGCGACGTGATGTCCCAGGTGCGCATGGAGTCGTCCCAGCCCTTGAGTACCTCGCCGTGCGGCGAGTGCAGCCCGGCGGCCGTCATGCCGTCGTAGATCGCCTGGAAGTAGGCCTTGCTGAACGCGCAGATGTAGTACAGCTTCAGCGGCTGCCAGGCTTCGCCGGTCCCCGGGTAGAGATCCGCGACGCCCGCCGCGTCGAACGCCTCCATCGCGACCTGGTGGGTCTTGATGTGGTCGGGATGCGGGTAGCCGCCGTTCTCGTCGTAGGTCACCACGACGTGCGGACGGAACTCACGGATCGCCCGCACGAGCGGCACCGCGGCCGTTTCGACCTCTTCCAGCGCGAAAGAGCCCGCGGGCACCGGCTCACCGTTCTTCGGCAGGCCGGAGTCCATGAAACCGAGGAAACGCTGCTCGACGCCGAGGATCTCGCGGGCCCGTTCCATCTCGGCGCGGCGGAGCCTGGGCAGGTCGGCCCAGACCTCGGGCCGGTCCATCGCGGGGTTGAGCACGTCGCCGCGCTCGCCGCCGGTCATGGTGCAGACCAGCACCTCGGCGCCCTCGGCCGCGTACTTGGCGAGCGTCGCGGCGCCCTTGCTGGACTCGTCGTCGGGGTGGGCGTGCACGGCCATCAACCGGAGGCCGGCACGCGGGCGGGAAGTGGATTCGGTCATCGGCTTCTCCTTTGCCGTCAGGGCGCTTTGCGGGGGTAGAGCGCGGCGGGCACGAGCGTCAGCACGCTGAACGCCAGCACCCACCAGAACGTGTGGCTGTACGCGCTCTGCGCGCTTTCCGCGCCGGTGAGCGCGTTCTGCAGGATCACGGCCAGCACCGCGGTGCCCACCGAGCCGCCGATCCGGTTGAGCACCGTGCGCGCGCTGGTCGCGGCGGGCGCCTGGCTCCGGTCGACGGAGGTGTACGTCGCGGCGACGTTCGGCGGCACGATCGCACCGAGCCCGATGCCACGCACCAGCAGCGCGACGATGAGCACCACGTCGCCGACGCCGGACAGTACGAACGGGACGGTGCCCGCGATGGTGAGCAGGATGCCTGCCAGCACGATGGCACGTGGTCCATGCCGATCGGTCAGTTTGCCTGAGGGCGCGGCCACCAGCGCGGTGCCGAGCGCCTGGGGCGCGAGCATCAGTCCCGCGGCGAGCGGGCTCAGCCCGCGGACCTGCATGAAGTACAACGGCAGCAGCAACATCGAAGAGTACAGCGCCGCGCCGAGCAGGAAGGTGTTGATGCCCGCCAGCGCGAAACCCTTGCCAGCGAACAACTTCACGTCGAGCAGCGGGGTTCGTTCGGTGCGCAGCGCGTGGACGACGTACCCGGCGAGGAACACGAACCCGGCGATCATCAGCCACGCCTGCGTCATGTCGAACCCGGCCTGGCCGACCTGCGCGAGGCCGTAGACGAGCGCGACCAGACCAGGCGGCAGCAGCATCAGGCCGAGCCCGTCCGGGCGCAGCTTCGTGTCGCGCTCGGCGGCGTCCGCCGGGACGACACGGGCGGCCAGCACCAGCGCGAGCACGCCCAGCGGGACGTTGACCAGGAACAGCCAGCGCCAGCCGACGGTGCCCACCAGCAGGCCGCCGACGACCGGGCCGAGGATCGGCGCCAGTGAAACCGGCACGGTGATGAGACCGACCAGCCTGCCGATGCGTTTCGGCCCGGCGTGCCGGACTGCCAGCGCCTGCCCCACCGGCTGCATGAGCCCGCCGCCGACGCCCTGCAGCAGCCGGAACACGATCAGCGACTCCGCCGACCAGGCCAGCCCGCACAACGCGGAGGCGAGCACGAACAACGCGACCGAGGCGAGCCACACCCGCTTGCCGCCGAACCGGCGCAGCAGCCAGCCCGAGAGCGGCGCGGTGAACGCGACCGTCAGCAGGTAGCCGGTGCTGACCCACTGGACGGTCGTGACCGTCGCGCGGAAGACGTCGGCGATGGAGCCGATGCCGACCGTGACGATCGTGGCGTCGAGCTGGGCGAGCACGGCCGCGAGCACGAGCACCGCGCCGAGCCTGACCAGCGCCGGATCGAGGCGCTCTTCCTGCTCGGGTCGTGCGGTGTGGACCTTCACGGGTGCCTCCTCGCTCTCGATTGACTAGGTCGAGCACAAACTTAGCTCGACCTAGAATTTATGTCAAACCAAATTATTGGGATAGCCTAAAGTTGTGCGTATCCTCAGTGGCATGGAGACACACGGCGCGATCGGGCTGCGCGATCGCAAGAAGCAGGAGACCCGCGAGCGGCTGGCCCACGTCGCGACGCTGCTCTTCATCGAGCGTGGCTTCGAGAACGTGACGATCGCCGAGGTCGCCGAGGCGGCGGACGTGTCCAAGATGACTGTCACGAATTACTTCCCCCGCAAGGAAGATCTCGTCTTCGACGCGCATGAAGGCGTCGAGGACAGTCTCGCCAAGGTGCTGCGCGACCGGCGGCCCGGCGAGTCCGCGCTGCGGGCGCTGCACCGGGAATTCGTCGGCTCACTCGACGCGAACCGGCCGTTGAACGGCCTCTGCACCGCCGACTTCGCCCAGCTCGTCCACAGCAGCGAGCGGCTGCGCGCCCGCGAACGCGAACTCGACGAAAAACGGGAAGCCGCGCTGGCGGACGCGCTCGCGGCGGAACCGCGTGGTGACGACCCGGCCCCCGTGCTGGTGGCCGCCCAGCTCGCGGCCGCCCATCGCGTACTGGTCAACAAGGGGCGTGCCCTCATCCGCGACCACACCGGCCCCGAAACCGTGCGCGCCGCACTGACGGCGCTGGCCGATTCGGCCTTCTCGCTGCTCGAACCCGCGCTCGGCGACAGCTACACGCGCTGAGCGGTCGAGCCGGACTCGACCGGGCGTTGGCACGCTCCAGCCCAGTAAGCCGCCGGGACCTGCCCGGACGGCCGCAGGGAGGAGCACGTCTTGTCCGTCACGCTGGGGAACAACCTGACCGGGTTCACCATCACCCACGACCTCATCCGCCGGATGATCCCGGAGCTCGGCAAGCGCCTGGCGAACGCCGACGCGGCCGGCACGCTGGACCAGGCGGCCGCGCGGAAGCTGGCGGACTGGTGGTCGATGTTCACCACCATCCTCGACGGCCACCACACCAGCGAGGACAGCCACGTCTGGCCGGTCGTCCTCGCCGCCGAACCCGGCCTCGCCGCGATCGCGGACACGCTGGAGGAGCAGCACGACTCCCTCGACGGTCACCTCGCGGGCATCGACGAGGGCCTGCGTTCGCTGGCCGCCGGCGAATCGGTGCTGCGCCCCCTGCTCGAGCGCATCGCCGCCTTCGACGAGCTCATGCTCGGGCACCTGAGCCTCGAAGAGGAGCACATGGTGCCGGTGCTGCGCGACAAGGTGACGCACGAGGCCTACCTGGGCATGCTCGGCAGCCTCGCGGAAGGCCACGACCCCGCGGACTTCGTCCCGACCATGCCGCTGCTGCTGGAGCAGGCGACCCCGGTGGCCAGGCAGTTCATGCTCGGCAACATGCCACCGGCACTGCGTGAGCGCTACGACTCCGAGTGGGAGCCCGCCTACCGATCGCTCGTAGCCTCGCTCCCGCCCGCCTGATCCCCGGGGTTACCCCAATGCGTCGTCCGGTCCGTGGCAGGACCCGAACGACGCATTGGGGACCTAGCGGAAGCCGAAAGCCACTTTCGTCAGACCCGATCTGACGAAAGTGGCTTTCGGGTTATCAGACCTGACGAACGCCGCATTCGGGCTAGGTGTGGCTCTGAAGTCGCTTGGGGGCACGGGTTCCCGCCGCGCCCCCGATTCCCGGGTCAGCGAGCCAGCAGCCCGCGCAGGGTCGAGCCCAGGTCGCCCGGCCGCCAGTCGGTCGTGCGCCACCCGACGAATCCGTCGGGCCGCACGAGAACCGCGCCCGCCGCACCGAGGCCGAGCGCGCGCGTCCACGCGCCCTCCGGATCCACGACATCGCGGCCGACGCGTAAGGCCTCCACCCCGGGCAATGCCGGCGCGTCCGTGACAGCGGAACCGAGCACGAGCGTGAAACCGGGACCGTGGAGATCGAGGCTGGAGCAGTCGAGGCCGTCCCGGCGCACCATCACATGCGGTGCCCTCGTGCCGGATTCCCCGCCACGTACGGCATCCGAGACGTAGCGGTAGCCCTCACCGAGCGCGATCGCGGCGACGCGGGACGCGGCGTCGCCGGCGCCGCCGTCGGCGCGTTCGGCCTGGAGGCGGGTGGACAGGGCGCAGGTGAGTTCGGCGACCGGGCGGCGTTCCGCCTCGTAGGTGTCGAGTAGCCGGTCGCCTGCCTCGCCGCGCAGTACCGCGGCGAGTTTCCAGGCGAGGTTGTGCGCGTCCTGGATCCCGGTGTTCGCGCCGAGCCCGCCCGACGGGGGCATCACGTGCGCCGCGTCGCCCGCCAGCAGGACGCGGCCGCGGCGATAGGAGTCGGCGACCCACGAGGCCAGTTCCCAGGTGTGGACGGCGCGGGAACTTCCCGGTACCGCTGGCAGAATCCGCAGCTCCGGCACCTCGGCGCCGACGGCGTCGCGTACCGCTTCCGCGCAGCGTTCCGGCGTGAACTCCTCGAGCGACGCGGGATCGTGCGGGACCATCAGCACCCAGCGGTCGTCACCGTCGAGCCGCGCGAGCAAGGTCCCCGGCACCGGGCGGTTCAGGTACGCCAGTCCGACCGGACGGCCGCGCAGCGGGCCGGTCAGGTCAGCGGTGAACGCGATGTTCACCACGTGCGCGAGCCGTTCGCCGGTGGTGCCGATGCCGAGCGCGCCGCGGATGGGCGAGCGATGGCCGTCCGCCGCGATCAGGTACTCGGCGCGCACCGTGCGCGCCCGACCGCTCGATCTGTCCACAATGGAGGCCGTGACGCCGTCCGGGTCATGGGAGAACTCGGTCAGCTCGGTGTGGAACCGGACGTCCGCGCCCAGTTCCTCCGCCCTCGCCCGTACGAGCGGTTCGACCGTGCTCTGCTCGACCAGCGCGGGCGGGCACGGGCTGCTGCCGGAGACGGACTCGCCTGGCGGCCTGCTGCCGCGATAGATCTCTTGTCCGGCAAGGGTTTCCGCGCGCACCACATCGGTCGCGTCCAGGAAGACCGACGGTGGCGCCGCGCGCACCGGCTCCTCCAGGCCGTGGCCGCGGAAGAGCTCCATCGTGCGCGGGCTGAGCACCCTGGCCTTCGCGAGCATCGAGGTGCCCTCGTGCCGCTCGACCACCATCACCGCGACGCCCGCCGAGCGCAGGAACACCGCCGCGGCCAGGCCGACGATGCCGCCCCCGGCGATCAGGACCGGCACGTTTTCCTCGCTCATCGGCATTTCCTCCACAGTCGACAGGTGCGCACAGCGTCACGGCGCGTTGTCGCGCGGCGCTCGAAACCCGCCGGTCCAGCGGCTCTCAAGGGCGGCACCGCACGCTCTCGCGAGGGAGCACCCTGCCCCCGTGAAGGGAACGAGGACACGATGAGCGACGCGACGATCCTGCTGACGCTCGGCCTGCTGCTCGAGCGGCCGATGAGCCCGGCCGAGCTGGCCGACACCGCCGTCGAACGCACCGGAAGCGGACCGGACGCGGCCGAGTTCGCCACGGTGACCACCAGGTTCCGGGCCAGCGGCCTGACCACCGCCGTCGGCGGGGCCGACGCGCTGACCGGCGAGGGCAAGGCCGAGTTCGAACGGCGCGTCGTCGCGCTGCTGAGCACGCCGGAACCCGGCACGTTCTTCACGGCGGTCGGCTATCTCGGCGCGCTGGACCGCGAAACCGCCGAGTCCGCGCTGCGTGTCCGCGTGGAAAACCTGCGCGCGCAAGAGAAGCAGTTCGCCGACACCCCGCCGGACATCCCGCGGTTGTTCGTCATCGAGAACGAATACGGGGCGCACGCGTGCCGGGCCGAGCGGGAGTGGATCGAGCGGACGCTCGCCGAGATCGAAGCGGGCGACCTGACCTGGCCGGTGGTCGAGGTGACCGAGGAAGGCTGGCAGTGGGAGCCCGTCGAGCGCTAATCAAGCCTCGTTCAGGGTGGCGTTCCTAGCGTCTGGTCCATGACGACTGACATCTCACTCAAGGGCAAGACCGCGCTGGTCACCGGTGCCAGCCGGGGTATCGGCGCGGCCATCGCCGCGGAACTCGGCGCGCGCGGCGCGGCCGTCGCGGTGAACTACCTCCGCTCCGAAGAGGAGGCGGGCAAGGTCATCGCCGGCATCGAGGAGCGCGGCGGCCGGGCCATCGGCGCGCAGGCCGACATCGCCGACGGCGAGAGCACCGCGGCGATGATCGCCGAGGTCGAGCGCGAACTCGGCCCGATCGACATCCTCGTGCTCAACTCCAGCGGCTACCGCGAGGTGCTGCGCGGCCCGGCGCTCAACCACTCGGTCGAGGCGCTGGTCGGCAAGATGGCGACCCAGGCGCGGGCCACCCTCGGCCCCGCCTACGCCGTGCTGCCGGGCATGATCGAGCGCGAGTCCGGCACCGTGATCCTGATCTCCGACAGCTTCTCCCGCCAGGCCGCGGCGGGCGCGATCGGCCACGCGGTGGCCAAGGCGCCGATGGAGGCCGCGATGAAGCACCTCGCGATCGAGCTCGGCCCGAAGAACATCCGCTTCAACACGGTCATCCCCGGCGCCACGCGCAGCGAGAACCTGATGAAGAAGTGGGACGCCAAGGACGAGTGGGGCCGCACCCTCGCGTCGGTCGTCGACCAGACCCCGCTGCGCCGCATCGGCGAGCCGGAAGACGTCGCGAAGGCCGTCGCCGTGCTGGCGGGCGACGAGCTCGCCTACGTCACCGGCGCCTTCCTGCCGGTCAGCGGCGGGCACCTGATCATCTGAGCCTGCCCCGGGTGGCCCGCCGGGGTGCGAGCCCCGGCGGGCCACCTGAAACAATTTCACTCCACATCCAGGTAATCAGTAAATAGGGGACAATTCGTGAACAATGTCGTGCCAGGCAGAACGGTGGCGGTGGTGGCCTGCGCCGCCCAGTTCATGGTGGTGCTCGACACCACGATCGTGAACGTCGCGCTGCCGTCGATGCGGGCGGACCTCGACCTCGGACCGGCCGGTCAGCAATGGGTGATCAACGCCTACCTGCTGATGCTGGCCGGTCTCCTGCTGCTGGGCGGCCGCGCCGCCGACCTGTTCGGCCGCCGCCGCGTGTTCGTCATCGGCCTCGCCCTGTTCACCGCGGCCAGCCTCGCCGGCGGACTGGCCACCGGCGGCCCGATGCTCATCGCGGCCCGCGCCGTCCAGGGAATCGGCGCCGCGCTGCTCGCGCCCGCGCCGTTGGCGCTGATCAACTCCTACTACGCCGACATCCGCGCCAAGGGCAAGGCGATCGCCGCATGGGGTGCGACGGCGACCGCGGCGGGCAGCTGCGGAATCCTGCTCGGCGGCATACTGACCGACGGATTGGGCTGGCGCTGGGTCATGTTCGTCAACGTGCCCATCGGCGTCGTCCTGATCGTCGTCGCGCTGAGGTCGCTCCCGGCGTTCCCCGGCAAGGGCCGCGGACTCGACGTTCCCGGCGCGATCCTGGTGACGGCCGGTTTGGCCGCGGTGTCGTACGGCCTGTCCGCGATGGAAGACCATGCCTGGAACTCGCCGCTGACCGGCGGTGCCGTCGCGGCGGGCGTCGTGCTGCTCGCGGCGTTCACCTGGGTCGAAAGCCGCAGCGAACGCCCGCTCATGCCGTTGCGGATCTTCCGCAGCCCCTCGTTGGTGCTGGGCAACATCTCCGCGATCGCCGTCGGCGCGGTCACCACTTCGGTGATGTTCTTCGTGACGCTCTACCTCCAGCGCGTGCTGGGCTACAGCCCGCTGCGCGCCGGCTTGGCCATGCTCCCGTTGACGGTCGCGATCGCGGTGGCCTCGCTGCTCGTCCGCCGTCTGGTGACGGCCATGGGGCCCCGTGTGCCGCTGGCGGTGGGCTGGCTGCTGACCGCGGCCGGCCTGTTCTGGCAGTCGGGGTTCTCGCCTGACGGCACGTTCGCCGCCGACATCCTCGGCCCCGGCATCCTGATCGGCCTCGGCCTCGGCATGACCGTGCTCCCGATGACGATGGCGGCGACCTCCGGTGTGCCCGCCCAGGACGCGGGACTCGCCTCCGCGCTGATGAACACGGCGCGCCAGATGGGCGGCGGCGTCGGCCTGGCCGTACTCGGCGCGGTCGCCGCCTCGGTGGCGGGCACCGTGACCGAAAGCTACTCGGCCGCGCTCCTCGGCGCCGGCGCGCTTTCGGTGGTGGCCGCGGGACTCGCGTTCCGCATGCCCGGCCCCGCTCCCGAGCCCGCCACGGCCTGAGTACTCGTGAGCGTTGCGGGCGGTTCTATTGGGCGGGAAGCCAAAGGTGGCGTGCTCGGTGTGAAGTGAGGGGGCCGTTGGGTGCGTAGTACGCATTCGGGGGCACCCTCGCTTCACGATGAGGCTCTGGCAAGCGGTCGTGAGTGGTACGGCCGGTTCTAACCGGTCTAAACACTCACGACCCAAGCCTCCCGAAGCGAAGACCCCGCCGACCTGCCCGGAGCACGCCACCTTTGCCCCTCCCCTCCATAACCGCCCGCAACGCTCACGACCCCCTTTCACCTGCGCAACATGCGGCTGAGCGTTTTGCCGGGGTCGCGTTCGACCACCTCGCCCAGCACGGAGTCGATCGCTTCGAGCAGGTCCTGGGGCAGCCCGGCCTCGGCTCCCTTCAGGTTCCGCGCGACCTGGTCCACCGACGATGCCCCGATCACCGCACCGGTCACGCCGGGGTTCCGCAGGACCCAAGCCAGCGCGAGCTGCGGCAACTCCAGCCCTGCCGAAGCCGCGAGCGGCCGAAGCCGCCGCACCCGCTCCAGCACGTCGTCCTCGAGGAAACGCCACCGCCGCAAGGAATTGTCGCCGCCCTCGGCCGCCACCGCGCGAGAACCGGACGGCGGCGCCTGGCCAGGCAGGTACTTGCCGGTCAGCACTCCCCCGGCCAGCGGCGACCACACCAGCTGCCCGATGCCGAGTGCCGCGCACGCGGGCAGCACCTCGGTCTCGATGACGCGCCACAGCATGTTGTACTGCGGCTGGTTGGACACCAGTGGCACGCCGAGCTCACGGGCCAGCCTGCCTGCCTCCGCCAGCTCGTCCGCCGCCCATTCCGAGACGCCGATGTAACGGGCCTTGCCGAGCGCGACCGCCTCCGCGAACGCGCCCATCGTCTCTTCCAGCGGGGTGCCGTCGTCATAGAGATGCGCCTGGAACAGGTCGACGTGATCGGTGCCGAGCCGGGCCAGCGACGCGTCGAGCCCGGTCAGCACCCGCTCACGGCTCAGGCCGCCCGGTCCCTTTGTGCCGCGGCCGACCTTCGTGCAGAGCACGACGCTTTCCCTTGGCACGGAAGACAAAGCCCGGCCGAGCACCTCCTCGGCACGGCCGCCGGAGTAGACGTCGGCCGTGTCGAAAGTGGTGACGCCGTGGTCGAGCGCGGCACGGACGCAGGCGATCGCGGCCGTGTCGTCGAGCTGATTGCCCGCCGTGAGTGAGTTGCCGAAGGCGACCCTGCTCACCATCGGCCCATGCTCACCGAGCCTGCGGTACTCCATGCTCCGTCACCTCCCGCACCCCGGCCGCGGCGAGCGCGTCACGGACGGAGCCGGAACCGCTGACCGCGGAGACGTAACCGTCCGGCCTGATCAGCATCCACCCGCCGGGTTCCAGACCGAGATCGGCACGAAGCAGCTCGTCCGAGGTGCTCAAAACACGCACCCCAGCATGGGTTTCCGGAGCGCCGAACGTGACAAGTGTCCACTCTGGACGCTGCAATTCCAGCACCAGGTCCCGCCACCCCGAAGACTCAGCGAGCCTCGCGGCCGTGACCCGGCCCGCGCGCGTCCCGACGCCCGATTCGTAGCTGAGATCCAGCGCCGACATCCCGCCCATGATCTTGCGTTCGATCCGGGATTTGAGCGGTGGCAACGACTTCACGATGGTGAACATCGTGCGCAGCGCCGCGGCGGCCTTCCGGCTCTTGAGCTGGACGAGCATGGTCGCCATCCGCGTCGACTTGAGCAGGTTCGCGCCCACCGGCACCCGCTCGGCGCTGTAGCTGTCGAGCAGCTCGTCACCCGCCTCACCGCGCACGACGGCCGCGAGCTTCCATGACAGGTTGACCGCGTCCTGCACGCCGGTGTTCATGCCCTGCCCGGAAGCCGGGCTGTGCACGTGCGCCGCGTCGCCCGCCAGCAGGCAACGGCCGACCCGCATCCGCTCGATCATCCGCTGCTGGATCGTGAACACCGAAACCCAGCTGGGCGACGAAACCTCGGCAGGCAGACCGGTGCCCGCGGAGATCTTCTCGGCGAACCGGCGCGCCACGGCCGCGGGGTCGCCGGCGTGCGAGACCTCGGCGGTGTCGAGCAGGCGCCACTTGCGCTCGTCGGGGAACGGCACCAGCATGATCGTGCCCGCGGGCGTGCGCATCCAGTGGATACTGTCGCGCGGCAGGTCGCAGTCGACCAGCGCGTCCGCGATGAGCCAGGTTTCGCTGCTCTCGCCGAGAAGTTTCAGGCCGAGCTGCTTGCGGACGGTGCTGTGCCCGCCGTCGCAGCCGGCCAGCCACCCGGTCTCGAGCTCTTCGACGCGCCCGTCCGCGTGCTCCAGCGTGACCGCCACCCGGTCGCCGTGATCGGTGAACGCGGTCAACCGCACACCCCATTCGACCTCGACCCCGTGGCGCGCCACGGCTGTCCGCAGCACCTCCTCGGTGATCACCTGGTCGACCATCAACGTGAACGGGAACCGCGTCGGCAGCCTGCTGTAGTCGGTGTCGAACCGCACCAGCCTGCGCCCGTTCTGGTGCAGCGTGAAGTGCTCGACGCGCTGGCCACGCGGCAGCAGCTCGTCGAGCACCCCCATCTGGTCGTAGGTCTCCAGCGTGCGCGCGTGGGTCGCGAGCGCGCGGCTGGTGGTGGCCGGTCCGGCCGCCGCGTCGACCAGCCGCACCCGCAGGCCCTGGCGGGCCAGCTCGTGCGCGGCGGTGAGCCCGACCGGCCCGGCGCCCACCACCAGCACCTCAAGCGTGGTCATCGGAGCTTCTCCTTCATCAGTCGGTGAAACACTCTTCGGCGATCTGGATCGCCGGGTTCCCGTAAGCGATGCGGGCCAGCACCTTCCGGTAGACCGGGGTGTGCTTGAGCACCCGCGCGAGCCGCGGCCGCACCTTGGTGGCGAACGCGCCCTGCGAGAGCATCGCCTTGCTCTGCAACGACTGCATCCGTTGCACACCGGCGATGTCGCCTGCCCGCTGCCGCTCGAACGCCGACAGGAAGCCCTCGCTCGCGTCCCCGGCCCGCACGGATTCGACCAGCAGCGGGTGCAGCAGCACCGCGTCCTGCACGGCGAGGTTGATGCCCTGCGCGCCGATCGGGCTGTGCGTGTGCGCGGCGTCGCCGATCAGCACCAGCCCGTCGGCGGCCCAGCGTTCCGCACGCCCGGAAAAGACATCGAGCAGGCTGAGCTGACGCACCGAAGTGATCTGCTCGGCGATCAGCTCGGCGTACGGCGGCGCGGCGGCCGCCAGCTGCTCCTTCACGTGGTCGAGCCCGCGTGACGCGATGTCGCCGTAACTCTTGTGCGGCAACGTCCAGCCGAGCTGGACCTGGTCCGGCCACGAGTCGTAAGCCAGCACCGGACTGCCACCGGCACGGAACACGCGGACGTCCCTGGTCTCCGGGACCTGCCCGGTGGTCAGCTTGAACCACAGCACGTCGAGATCGAACGCCTCGGTGCGGCCCGCCTCGATCCCGGCGAGGCGCCGGATCTTGGAGAACCGCCCGTCGGCGCCGACCACGCAGTGCGCGAGCACGGTGCGCGAACCGGTGACCACCCCGGTGATCCGGCCGTCCTCGCGGACGAGGTCGCTCGCGCGGTGGCCGTCGAGATACCGGAACCCGTCGTGCTTTTCGCACCGCAGCAGCAGTTCGTCGAGCACATGTGCCTGCGGGATGCTGAGCAGGTGGTCGTACGGCGACGGCAGCGACCGGTAGTCGATGTCGAGCAGCACCCGGTCGTGGTCGACCAGCCGGAAGCGGCTGTGCTCGTGCGCGCCCCTGGCGCGGGCGCCGTCGAGCACGCCCAGCCGGTCGAGCAACGCCATCGCGCCCGGCTGCAGGATCTCGCCGCGGAACTCGCGCTGGTGCGCGCGGGCGCGTTCCACGACCGTGACGTCGAGCCCCGACCGGAGCAGCAGCAACGCGAGCACCAGCCCGGCCGGTCCGGCGCCGACGACACAGATGTCGGTCCGGATCTCTTCGGTGTCCATCGGTCTCCTCCTAGCCGCGCAGGCTCAGGCCACCGTCGGCGGTGATCACCTGGCCCTGGATCCAGCCGGCCTCGGCGGTGCACAGCAGCGCCACCACCCCGGCGACGTCGTCGGGGGTGGTCAGCCGCCCGGCCGGGGTGCGGGCCGCGAGCATGGCGGCCACCTCCGGCATCGGGGTGCCGGGACCCTTGTCGATCTTCGCCGTGGAGACGGCGTTGACCGCGATCCCGCGCCCGGCCAGTTCCACGGCCAGATAGCGGACGAGACTCTCCAGCGCCGCCTTCGCGACTCCGAGTCCGGTGTACTTCGGGATGACCGCACGCGCGCCACTGCTCGACACGGCGACGATCCGCCCGTCACGCCCCGCCATCAGCTCCGCGATCGCGGGAATGCCGTGCAGGAACGGATCCAGTGCCGCGGCGACGTCCGCGTGCACGTGTGCCGGGTTGGCGCCGACCGCGTCGGCCGGATGCCATACCGCGGCGTTGTGCACGAAGACGTCCAGCACGCCGAACCGCGCGCGCACCTCGGCCAGCAGACTGTCTACTTCGGACGGAACGCTGATGTCGGCCTTGATCGCCGTCGCCGCGGCGCCCAGCCCGGTCAGCTCGGCGACGGCCTTCTCGGCGTTTTCGTCGGAGTGGGCGTAGTTGAGCACCACCTGGGCGCCGGCGGCGCAGAGCCTGCGCGCGACGGCCAGCCCGACACCACGGGTCGCGCCGGTGACCAGCGCGACCTTCCCTGCCAGGCCCAGGTCAGACACGGCCGGCCACCGTCTCCGCGCGGTTGCCCGCGACCGGCTCGGCGACCGTGGTGGTCACCTTGGCGAAGGCCAGCAGCGCGTCGTGCTCCGGGGTGTCCTGCGCGGTCAGGTGCGCGTCCGGGCCCGCCCAGCGCACGGCCGCGGTGTACCGGCCGGGGTGCATGACCGACTTCGCCAGGTCCAGGTGACCGAACCCCTCGGTCTCGGCGGCGACGCGGGCGTACTCGCGGTAGGCGGCCTCGAAGTCGGCCGGCTCGCCGGTGATCTCGAAGCGCTCGACGACGACCTGTCCCTCCACAGTGGACTCGCCGTCGATGCGCAGCACGCCCATGGACGGGTCGGCCTCGACGTCGACGATCTGGTGGAACTCCTTGGCGTGCGACTGGAAGGTCTCGCTGGCGAGCACGCGCTTGAACGCCTCCGGGCTGGTCCACCAGCCCAGGTTCACGTACACCGACGACCGCTCGGCCGCGCGGACCGCCTGGTGCGAGTGGAAACCGTCCTGCCGCCGCATCCAGCCGACGTGGTCGAGGAACCGGCTCTCGAACTCGGCGCCCGCGGCCGGGTCCTTGAGGGTGAACGTGTTGATGACGGTGAACATGGTCTTCACTTCTTTCGTCGTCGAAGGGTTGGCCAGCCAGGCGATCAGGTTGTCGCGCAGCCTGCGGCGCTGGATCTTCCCGTTGCCGGACCGGGGAATCGAGGAAACGCCCGCCGCGTCACGCACGCGCTGGTAATAGGGCAGTTGCTCGTTGACCTCCGCGAGCACGGCCGCCTGGTCGGCGCCGGGTTCGAGCACCAGCAGCGCGCCCGAGACGGCCCCGCTGAAGTCATCGGGAAGGTCCACCACGACCGATTCGGCGATCAGCGGGTGCCGGTTGAGCACCGCTTCGACCTCGGACGGCGCGATCAGGAAGTTGTCGCACTTGAAGACGTCCTTCAAGCGGTCGACCAGGAAGAGCCTGCCGTCGGCGTCGATCCGCCCGACATCCCCGGTGGACAGCCAGCCGTCCGGTTCCAGCCCGGTGCCGTCGGGGCCACCGAGGTAGCCCTTCATCACCTGCGGCCCGCGCAGCTGCACCTCACCCGTTTCACCGGGCGCCTTGACCTCACGGGTCTCCAGGTCGACGACCCGGCATTCGGTGTGCTCGACCGGCTTGCCGACCGAGCCTGCCACCGGGTGCTCCGGGTCGTCGCTGTGCGTCAGCGGCGAGGTCTCGGCGAGCCCGTAGCCCTGGAAAACGGGGATACCAAAGCGTTCTGTCAACCGTGCGGCCGCGCTGACGGGCAGCGCCGAACCACCCGACGCGATCCGCTGGACGGTGCGCAGGGTGAGGCCGTCGAGCGCCGGATCGGCCGCCAGCCTGGCCAGCCTGAACGGCAGGCTGTACAGGTGCGTCGCGCCGTGCTCGTTGGCGGCGGCCACCGCGTCGACCGGCTCGGGGCCGGTGCACAGCACCTGCGTGGCCTTGGCGCGCACCGCGGAGTTGAGGTGCATCGGGTGGAAGGTCGGCAGGTGGTTGACGGTCACCGACTCGGCGTCGAGCCGGTGCGCCGCGACGATCTGCGCGGCGTTGACCGTCAGGTTGCGGTGGGACAGCCGGACCGCCTTGGGCGCCCCGGTGGTGCCGCTGGTGAACTGCAGGCAGGCGTCGTCGTCCGCACCGACCTCGGGCACCGGGCCCGGCGTGCCGGCCAGCTCCGCCAGCGTGCGGACGCCTTCGCGCCGTCCGCCGCCGATCAAGACGGTTTCGACACCCTCGATCCGGTCGTGCACCACGGTGTCGGCGAAGACCAGTCCCGCACCGCTCGTGGTGAGCACGTGGCGCAGATCTTCCTCACGCAGCAACGGGTTCACGACGGCGACGATCCGGCCGGCCCGCGCCGCCGCGTAGTACGCGATGGCGAAGTCCGGGTGCAGCACCGAAACGACGGCGACCGCGGGGCCGGGGCCGATCGCCTGTGCCACTTCGGAAACGCGACGGTCCAGCTCGGCGTAGGTGAGCCGTTCCGCGCCCGACACCAGCGCGATCCGCGCCGGATGGGTGGCGGCCGCCTCGGCGAGCAGGCCGTCGAGGCGGGCCGGCACCTCAGCCACGACGGGCCTCCGCGTAGGCCTTGGCGTGGTTGAGGGTGTTGGTGCTGTTGGTGCTGAGCGCGCGGTGGACGTACTCGCGGGCGTCGGCGACCGTCTTGCCGTCACCGAGGATCTTCGTGACGGCTTCCGGCTTGAGGATGACCGTGTGCCGCGAGGTCACGTCGACGCCGTCGCCTGCCTCGGCGATGGTCCAGCGGCCGGTGTGCGCGGTCATCAGCGCGGGCACGGTCGTCTGCTTGTAGACGATGCGGTCGGTGCCGAACACCACGCGGATGGACTCGGTGGTGTGCACCGAGCCGTCGGCCGTGCGGGTGTCCATGGCCATCACCTGCAGGCCGGGCGTCTCCTCGGTCAGGTCGAGCCGCGCGACGTGCGGCAGCCGCTCCGGCCACAGGTCGGCCCGGTTGAGGAAGTCGAAGACGTCGGCGCCGTCACCTTCGATGCGCACGGTGTCGTCGAAGGTGAACATCAGCTCGTCGAGCCGGTCGGCCCGCTCGGCGATCTCCTTGATACCGGCCAGTTCCGCGCCACTGTTGCGGTCGAGCGCGGAATTGATCCACGCCAGGCCGTCCGGCGCGTCGTCGACGACCGTGAAGTCGTGGTGCAGTTCCAGCAGCGACGAGGTCTCGTCGACCGCGGTGACGACCCAGGTGCCGCCCATCGAGGCGATCGGCGCCACCGAGACCTCCTGGCGGAACGAGACGGTCAGCTTCTCCGGCTCGAACTCGCGGCGGGAGATCCAGGTCTTGACCGCGCCGTTGGCCGTGGCCCAGATCTGGATGCGCTCGGAGCGCTCATCCTTCGCCAGGTGCTCGACGTGGACGTTGGGCGCGAAGAACTCCGGCCAGCGGGTGACGTCGGCGACGATGTCGTACACGACCTTGGCTGGCGCGGCGACGGCGGTGCTGTGCAGGGTGTGGTGCCGCTCGGACACGGGAACTTCCTTTCGGGTCAAGGGGAACCGGTCTTGGGAACTCAGTAGTTGCCGAGGCCGCCGCAGACGTTGAGCGCCTGCGCGGTGATGGAGGCCGCGGTGTCCGTCGCCAGGTAGGCGACCAGGCCGGAGACCTCTTCCGGGGTCGAGTAACGGCCGAGCGGGATCTTCGCCTCGAACGTCTCGAGGATCTTGTCCTCGGTGGTGTCGTAGGCGGCCGCGTAACCGGCGCGGACCCGTTGCGCCATCGGCGTTTCCACGTAACCGGGGCAGACGGCGTTGACCGTGACGCCGGTGGTGGCGAGCTCCTTGCCGAGTGCCTTGCTGAACCCGATCACGCCGTGCTTCGACGCCGAGTACGGCGCCGCGAGCACCACACCCTGCTTGCCGCCGGTGGAGGCGATGTTGATGATCCGGCCCCAGCCGCGCTCCTTCAGCCCGCCGTGGTTGAGCACCTCGCGGGTGGTGAGGAAGACGCTGTTCAGGTTGGTGTCGATGACGTCGTACCAGAGCTCGTCGGTCAGGTCGGCGGTCACGCCACCGCCGTTGCGGCCCGCGTTGTTGACCAGTACGTCGACGCGCCCGTACCGCTGCACGGCGGCGGCCACCAGCCCCTTGACCGAGGCCACGTCACGGACGTCGGCCGTGGTGCCGTCCACCTCCAGGCCCTCGGCCTGCAGCTGCTTGACGGTTTCCGTGACCGTGTCGGCCGTGCGTGCGCAGATGAACACGGCCATGCCCTGGTTCGCCAGGTCCCTGGCGACGGCCAGACCGATCCCGCTGGTGGCGCCGGTGACCAGTGCGACGCGCTGCTCGTTCCCCATGCTCAGTACTCCTCTTAGGACGTTGGTGCCGTCGAATCTGCTCACCGGCCCTCGATCGGAGCTGGAGCGGGACTGGACAACGGGGCTCCACCGGCGGTCCAGCAGATCGCGAGCAGTGGCTTCCAGGCTCGGGATCATGACGACCACAGCCATCACCACCACCGCGGAGCTGTACTTCGAGGTGCAGCAGTTCTACGCACAGCAGATGCACCTGCTCGACGACGGCAAGGCCGAGGAGTGGGCCGAGACCTTCACCGAGGACGGCGTCTTCGCCGCCAACGCCCACCCCGAGCCCGCCGCGGGCCGTTCCGTCATCGCGGCGGCCGCTCGCAAGGCGACCGACGACTACGCCGCCAACGGCGTGCAGCGCCGCCACTGGCTCGGCATGGTCTCGGTCGAGCGCCGCACCGAGGACGAGGTCTTCGCCCAGTGCTACGCGCTGGTGATCGAAACCCCGCGCGGCGGCCAGGCCGCCATCCGCGTCTCCACCCGCTGCGACGACACCCTGGTCAACCGCGACGGCCGCTGGCTCGTCCAGCACCGCCAGGTCACCCGCGACGACCTCGCCTGAGCCCTCTTCGCAACCCCGCCCCGGTTTTCCAAAGCCGGGGCGGGCTTTTTCGTGCTCAGGGGTCGTGAGTGTTCCGGCCGGTTCTAACCGTTCTGAACACTCACGACCCCGAGGGACCCGCCTCGCAGTCGGCGGGCTTGGGTCAGGACCTCCCTCACCCGAACCCGCCGAGTCAGGGAGGCCCTCATCCAGCTGCATCGGGCACGCCACATTTGCCCTTTCCCTCAATAACCTCCGGGTGGCATGGGTAAGACCACTAAACGGCTGTCCGGAAAGATCGAGGCCCCTCAGCCTTTCCCGGTCCGCCCCGGCTCGACCGCTGCCCGAGTCCCGCCGGATTCACTCGCCTCGTCCGCGTTTATCGGCACTGAGAGGAAGCCCATGCGAGTATCAGTCGACCGGAGCCGGTGCTGCGGCGCCGGGCAGTGCGCGGCGACCGCGCCGGAAGTGTTCGACCAGAGCGAAGAAGACGGATTGGCCGTCCTGTCCACGGAGCAGCCCGGCGAAGGGCACTGGGCCGCGGTGCGGATGGCAGCCACGCTCTGCCCGGCGTCCGCGATCTCCGTGCGCGAGCACCAGTCGTGACCACCACGCTGGAGAGCGGCGATATCCAGGGAGCCCCGAAATGACCACTACCCCCGCCGCGCCGGCCACCACGCTGCCCGCCGAGCGCGGGTCCTGCCCGTTCGCGCCGCCGCCCGCCTACGATGACGCCCGGCGCACCGAGCCGGTCAAGCGGATGAGCCTGTGGAACGGCGAACCATGCTGGCTCGTCACGGGCTATGAAGAGAACCGGATCGTGCTACAGGACCGCAGGTTCAGCGCGGACGCCCGCAACGCCGGGTTCCCGTTCCTGTCCCCCGGCCGCCGGCAACTGCTCACCAAGGCGCAGCCGAGCTTCTTGCGGCTGGACGACCCCGAGCACGCCCGGCTGCGCCGCATGCTCACCGGCGATTTCATCGTCAAACGCGCCCAGGCCCAGCAGCCGCAGGTCCAGGCGATCGTCGACGACGTGCTGGACCGCATGCTGGCCAAGGGCGAGCCCGCCGATCTCGTGCGGGACTTCGCGCTCCCGGTGCCCTCGCGGGTGATCTGCCTGCTGCTCGGCGTGCCGTATGCCGACCACGAATTCTTCGAGCGCACCAGCAGCGTGCTGGTGGACCTCACCACCCCGCCGGACCAGGTCAAGCAGGCGCAGGGCGAGATCCGCGCGTACCTGGACGAGCTGGTCGAGGCCAAGCGCCGGCATCCGGACGACACGCTGCTGGGCAAGCTGGTCGCGCGCGGCGAGCTGAGCCAGACCGAATGCGCGGCGATGGCACTGGTCCTGCTGGTGGCCGGCCACGAGACCACCGCGAACATGATTTCCTTCGGCATGCTCGCCCTGCTGCGCAACCCGGAGCAGGCCGCGCTGCTGCGGGCCGAGCCGGAACGCATCGGGAGTGCCATCGAGGAGCTGCTGCGATATCTGTCCGTCGTCCACTTCGGACTGCCGCGCACCACGCTCGAGGACGTCGAGCTGGGCGGCCAACTGATCCGCGCCGGGGAGGGAGTGCTGTGCATGATCTCGGCGGCCAACCGCGACGAATCCCTGTTCACCGATCCGGAGCGGTTCGACATCACTCGCGACTCCCGGCGCCACCTCGCCTTCGGGTTCGGAGTGCACCAATGCGTCGGACAGCCGCTGGCCCGGGTCGAACTGCGGTCGGCGCTCGGCACGCTCCTGCGACGGCTGCCCGACCTGCGCCTCGCCGTCCCGGATGACCAGCTGGAGTACCGCACCGACAAGGCCGTCTACGGCGTGCGGGAAATGCCCGTGCTCTGGTGAGACCACTGCGGGAGAAAGGAGCCGGACGGGTGCCCTCCAGCTCCTTTCTCCTTGGCGCTTCCGGCGGTTCAATCGTTCTTGGTGCACCACACCCGGCGGATGTCGTCGAGTATCTGGGCTTGGCGAGGGCCTCCCTCACCAAGATCGGGTTCAGGGTTCCGGCGAAGTCGGCTCTTCGGGCTTGGTTGAACGCGTGAACGCCACGTTCACAACGTTGATCGTTGTGAACGTGGCGTTCACGCGTTTTCAGAGCGCGGGAGTCAGTCCACAAAGGACGCAAACCGCAAACTTCACCCAGCAATGTCCGTTCAGCGTAGATTTTCTGCCCGGTTCGGCAGGTCGCGCACGTGACAAGGGCGGCCCATGTCACGTACAGCGTTGCAAGGGTGGCCCTTGTCAGGTGCGGCCACGACTTTTGGCCGGGCCCTGAAGATCGGGTTGGTCAGGGCCTCGGCGGTACCACTTACGACCCCACCGGAAAGGGGACTCCGGACCCGATGGTCCGAAGTCCCCTTTCCGGTGTGCCTAAGCCGTGGCGGACAGGCTTTCGTTGACGACGTCCAGCAGCAGGCGCGGGGTGTGCGCCTCCGACACTGTGTCGTCGGCCAGCGTGATCCCGTACTCGCGCTCGATGCGGCCGGTGACCTGCAGCAGCGCCAGCGAGTCGTAGCCCAGCTCGTCGAACTCGGTGTCGAGCACCTCGCCGTCGAGGTCGACACCCTCCGCTTCGCCCGCGCATTCGCGCAGCAGTCCGGTGAGCTCCCCCAGAGTCATTTTCGCCATTTCCCGATACCTCTCCTTGTTGCGGGTTGAAAAACGTGGAGCGATCGTCACTCCGGCGCGGTCACCACCGCGGCGGCATTGAAGCCGCCGTGCCCACGGGCCAGCACCAGTGCCGTCCGTACCGGCTGCCGCCGGATGGTGGTGACCAGGTCGAGTTCGCAGCCCTGCGCGAGCGGGCCGGCGTGCGCCATCGGCGGCAGCACACCGTCCCTGATCGACAGCAGCGCCGCCGCGAGGTCCAGCGAGGCGCCGCCCGCCGACAACCGCCCGGTCATCGACTTCGGCACCGCCACGGGAACCGCGCCGGCGCCGAAGATCGCGGTGATCGCGTCGGCCTCCTGCCGGTCCAGCTCCGGGACACCGGCCGCGTCGGCGAAGACCACGTCGACCGCGCTCGGCGTCAGACCGGCCTGCTCCAGCGCGATTTCGGCCGCGCGCCTCAGTCCGGGATCACCCTTACGGCCGGGTCCTGGATCGAACGTCGCCGCGTAACCGGCGAGCCGTCCGTAGACGCGGGCGCCGCGTTCGGTGGCCGCCTCGGCGTCTTCGAGGATCAGCATCGCGCCGCCCTCACCGGGCACGTGCCCGCTGGCGTCCGCGCCGAACGGCAGGTACGCCCGCGCCGGGTCGTCCTCGGTGGAGATCCGGCCGCCGGTCAGCTGCGCGGCCCAGCCCCACGGGCAGATCGCGCCGTCGACACCGCCGGTGACCATGAGCGAGCTGCCCTTGCGCAGCTGCCGCCTGGCCTGGGCGACCGCGTCGAGCCCGCCCGCCTGCTCGGAGACGAGCACGCCGCTCGGCCCGCGCAGCCCGTGCCTGATCGAGATCTGCCCGCTGTTGACCGCGTAGAACCAGGCGAACGACTGGTACGCGCTGACGTGCTGGCCGCCCTTGCTCCACAACGCTTCCAGCTCGCGCTGCCCGAACTCGAACCCGCCCGCCGAGGCCGCCGTGACGACGCCCGCCGCGTACTCGGGCAGCTCGGCCGGGTCGACGCCGGCGTCGGCGATGGCCTCCGCGGCGGCGGTCAGCGCGAGCCTGGTCATGTGGTCGGTCTGCGGGATCAGCCGGTTGGGGATGTGGTCCTCGGCGCGGAAGTCCGGCACCTCACCGGCGAGGGTGGCCGGGTAGCCGGAGGCGTCGAACCGGGTGACCGCCGCGATGCCGCTCTCCCCGGCGAGGGTGGCGCTCCACCAGGCCTCGGTGCCGAGCCCGTTGGGCGCGGCCACGCCGATGCCGGTGAAGACCGCGGTGTCCTGGCTGCTCATGCGGCGGTCCTCCGTTCGGGACGGGTGAGGATCATCGCGCTCTGGAATCCGCCGAAGCCGCTGCCGACGCTGAGCACGGTGTCGATCCGCGCCTCGCGCGCGGTGATCGGGGTGTAGTCGAGATCGCATTCGGGGTCGGGCTCGTGCAGGTTCGCCGTCGGCGGCACCACGCCGTGCTCGATGGCCAGTGCCGAGGCCGCGATCTCCAGCGAGCCGATCGCGCCCAGCGAGTGGCCGATCATCGACTTGATGGAGCTGACCGGTGTCTCGTAGGCGTGCTGCCCGAGCGCCCGCTTGAACGCGGCCGTCTCGTGGCGGTCGTTCTGCTTGGTGCCGGACCCGTGCGCGTTGATGTAGTCGACGGCGGTCGCGTCCAGCTTCGCCTCGGCCAGCGACATCCTGATGGCCTCGGCCATCTCCTTGCCGTCGGCGCGCAGCCCGGTCATGTGATAGGCGTTGCTGCGGGACGCGAACCCGGCGATCTCGGCGTAGATGTGCGCGCCACGGGCCCGCGCCGCGTCCAGCTCCTCGAGCACGAACACGGCCGATCCCTCGCCCAGCACGAACCCGTTGCGAGTGCGGTCGAACGGCCGCGACGCGTGCTCCGGGTCGTCGTTGCGCGGCGAGGTCGCCTTGATGGCGTCGAAACAGGCGACCGAGATCGGCGAGATCGGCGCGTCGGTGGCGCCCGCGATCATCACGTCGGCGCTGCCTTCGCCGATGAGCTCCACGGCGTGGCCGACCGCGTCCAGCCCGGAGGTGCAGCCGGTGGAGACCACCGCGCCGGGTCCCTGCGCGCCGACCGCCCAGGCCACCTCGGCCGAGAACGAGCTGGGCACCAGGTAGTTGAACAGGTGCGGCACCGCGAACTCGTGGTCGACGTTCCACTTGGCGCCGCCGTCGCTGACCACCGAGTACTCGGTGTCGAGTCCCATGGTGGCGCCGACCGCGCTGCCGATGGTCACGCCGGTGCGGAACGGGTCGAGGTCATCCTCGGTCAGCCCGCTGTCGGCCATCGCCTCCCTGGCGCTGACGACGGCGAACTGCGCCGCCCGGTCCATCCGCCGGATCTCCTGCGGGCTCAGCCCCGCCTTGACCGGGTCGAAATCGGACTCCGCGGCGATCCGCGACCGGAACGAGGTGGCGTCGAACAGGGTGATCGCCCTGGTCGCCGTCCGGCCGCCGGTCAGCAGCGACCAGAACTGGCCGGTGCCTCCCGATCCGCCCGGCGCGACCACACCGATCCCGGTGATGACAACCCGCCGCCTCATCGCCGCCCCGCCAGGGTCTCCTGCGCTGACTTCACGTCCGCGTCCTTCCTGCTTGGTTCTGCTCTGTCTTCCCGCCACGCTGCGCTCCGGTGCTCAAACCGGGCTCGATTCGGGACGGAGTAAGCCTTTTTCCTCGATCACCGAGCCCAGTAGCTCCGGCAGCATCCGATCACGGACGAAAAGATGGCTGCCCGCAATGGTTTTCGTCGTGAACTCGCCCGCCGCGTACCGTCGCCACCCGGCGACCTCCCGTGGCGGCGCGAGCTCGTCATCGTGCCCGGCGACCACCATCATCGGGTCCACAAGGGACGGTGACGGTGCCGCTCGCAGCGCCGCGGCGAGCCGCAGATCGTCACGGATGACCGGCAGCACCCGGCGTCGCCAGAGCCCGTCTTCGGCCTCCGGGCAGGCGTCGAGATCGAACGACAACGGGATGTCCGGCGGCACCACCGCGCCGAGCACGACGAGCGCGGGCGGCGGCAGTCCGAGTGACCGGACCGCCGCCGCGAAGGTGTACGCGACGAGCCCGCCGAGACTGTGCCCGTACAGCACATACGGCCGGTCCAGCACCGGACCGGCCCGCTCGGCGAGTTCGTCGAGCAGCCCCTCCCGCGTGGTGACCCTGGGTTCCCGCGCCCTGATGTCCCTGCCCGGCAACAAAACCGGAACGACTTCCGCGGTGCCTGCCAGCATCCGTTTCCACGGCGCGAAAGCCGAAACCCCGGCACCCGCGTGATGGAAACAGAGCAGCCGCGGGCTCATTCCTCCACCAGTGCCACCGCCCGGGTCCACCCGGCGCCCGCGCCCGCGATCTTCACCGGGAAACAGGCGACCTGGAACCCGAACGGCTCCTCCAGCTCGTCAAGCTGCGCGAGCCGTTCGATTTGGCAATACTCCCGCCGCCGCCCGGCGAAGTGCGCGGGCCACAGCACCGAAGCGTCCTTGGTCTCCTGGTACCGCTTGATCATGTGCCCGAACGGCGCGTCGAGACTCCACGCGTCGGTCCCGATCACCCGGATGCCCAGATCGAGCAGGTAATCGGTGGCCTGCCCGTCCAGTCCCGCGAAATCGGTGAAGTACTTCGGCGTCCCGGCGTGCCGCGACGCACCGGTGCGCAGCAGCACGATGTCGAGCGGCTGCGGCTGGTACCCGATCCGGTCGAACTCGGCCTTGACGTCGGCGGCCCCGATGACGCCGATCCCGGCATCGGTGAAGTCGAGTACCACACCGGGCCGCAGGAACCAGTCCAGCGGCATCTCGTCGATATGCCTGGGCCGCCCGTATTCCCCGACGGAGCCATAGTGCGACGGCGCGTCGACATGCGTCCCGGTGTGCGTGGTGAGCGTCAGCGTGTCCAGCGAAAGCAGCTCACCACCGGGCAGTTCGGCCGGATCCAGCTCCAGCCCGAAGTGCTCGCGCATCTCCTCGCTCATGTGACGCGCGCCCTCGGCGGGCGTCATGACCTCGTGCACGATCGGATCCGGCTCCCAGCCGGCGGCGTCGATCGGCGAAGAAAGATCTATGCAGCGCAACGTTTCCCTCACAGCAATCGGCGGAACCTGTCACCGACCACTGTGGAAACCCGGCCTAGAGCCCCCCTCGAACCCCAAGCGACCCAACGGCTCGTCGTCGCTTAGCGGTGGAAGGCCTCGATCACTTCCTGCACCCGCAGCCCGCTCGCGAAGTCGGCCAGCGCACGCGGATGCTTCCCCCTGATCGCCTCGGCGAACAGCGAAAGCCGCTCCGCCTCGGACCCTCGCGGACCACTCAGCTTCACCGGCGTCCACTCGCCGCCGTCCGACTCGAAGAGCTGAGCCCAGTTCCGCAGCAGGTACGACCGCCGCGTCCCCCACAGGATCCACTCGTACAACTCCGGCGCCGCGATCCCGGCGAACCCCGAGACGTGCACCGGAACTTCCCCGGCACGCAGCAACCCGCGCGCCGCGACCTCGCCATCCTCAGGCGCGTCGAGACTGACGTCGACCGCTTCGAGCGGCCCGAGTAGCCGATCCGTCACGTACACGAAGTGCGACAGCACCTCACGCACGAACCCGCCCTGTTCCTTGCCTGCGACCCAGGTCGCCGTGGACTGGAAGTCACGGGGCCAGCGCGGGAAGTGCAGCCGCACATCGACACCCCGCACCTCCCCGACCTCCCCGTCGGCGAGCGCGCGCTCGACCTCGAGCACGGCGTCCCGGTTCGACAACGCGAAGTTCACCGCGGCCGCCACACCCCGCTCGCCGGCGGCCTCGATCATGCGGCGCCCATCGTCGAGGCTGATGGCGAGCGGCTTCTCACAGAAGACGGCCTTGCCTGCCCGGATCGCGGCGATCACCGGCTCGGCGTGGAACTTCGGCGGCGTCGCGAAGTAGACCGCGTCGATGTCGCCCGCTTCCACGATCTCCCGCACGTCGGCGGCGAACGGCACGCCGAGGCGTCCCGCGGCCTCCGGGTTCACGTCGAAGACCCGCACGACCTCGAACTCGTCCGTCGACCGGGCCGCGGCGACCATCGCGGTCCCCATGACGCCCAGCCCGACAACACCCAGCCGAATCGGCTGACCGGAAGTTTCCATGGGCGGAGTCTCTGCGAAACCCCGCCCGACTTCAAGATCCAATCACGACGCGGGCTTGCATTTCGGCGCCGTGGCGGCGGCCGCGGACAGTTCGGGCGACCCCACGATGGGCGACACCGGATCAACAGCGTCGCTCACCGCGGTCTGCGCGGCGTTCATGGCCTCGATCGCGGCATCCAGCGCCTTACTGTCCCCGGCCTTGGCCGCCGCGAGCTTCGCCTTCCCATCGGCCGCGGTGTCACGAGCCTTTGTGAACTTGTCCACAAAGGACTTCCTGGCGGTCTCCCCCGCCGGCACAGACGAAGCCCCGATCGCGTTCAGCTCCTCAACGGCCTTCCCCGCGAACTCGGCGTACCGCCCCAGACTCTCCCCGATCGTCTTCGCGGTCGCGACCTCGGACTGCGGCCCCTTCTTGGCAGCCTCATTGACAGCCTGCCGATACCCATGAACAGCCCCGCAAAGCCCATCCATCCAGGCAACGGCCTTCGCATCCACCCCCGGAGCCGAAGTAAGCGTCGAAGTAGCCACAGTCACAGTAGAGACCGGAGCCACCGACTCACCCCCAGAGCACCCCCCAACGACCACGGCGACCAACCCAGCCACCCCAGCAACCCCCACCCAGCGCAAACCCATCCCAAGTCCCCTCTCAAAAGCAACCTGAGACCAACACGCCCCACCCCTCACCCAGGTTGCCCCACACACAAAAACCCCGAAACAAAAAAATCCCCCGCAACCCAACAACCTGCGGGGGTCCGGGGGCGGCAGCCCCCGGCGGGGGTGTGGGGGCTCGGCCCCCACAAAAGCACTCCGACACGTGCGAACGGCCCACGCCCCCGGTGGGCATGGGCCGTCCAAACGTGGAGGTGCCGGGAATTGAACCCGGGTCCTCTGGCGGATCATCAGGGCTTCTCCGTGCGCAGTCCGCTGTGTCTCTACTTGACCCCATCGATCTCGCGAACAAGCCGATGTGACGGGCCCAGCCACTGTTTGTTTCCTAACCGGGCCCCGTGGCCGGGACCGGCAGTACTCCTCCTAGCTGATGCCGGGATCCGGGACGGAGGAACTCCCGGGCCGACAGACTCGCACTACTGCTTAGGCAGCAAGGGCGAAGTCGCGCTGATTGGAATCGGCGCTTATTGGTTTGCCATGACGCTCAACAGTGGTCTCTGGCCTGCACTGGCACGCTTCACCTGAATCAACGTCCAAAGTCGAAACCGTTCACCCCCTGGGTGCTGTCAGTGGTACACAACCTGTCCATCATAACTCCTGGTGTCCACCCGATATTCCCGCCGGTGGGGTTAGCCCCACCTCCTGGATGCCCGTGCGCACCATGGCCGCTGGTGGCACCCGCCGCGCATGCTTGGTTCCGCAAGCGAGAGAGGAGCCGGTCATGGTGCGCAGAGGTGCGTCGTTCAGCGGGTCGCTGGTGTATCTGCTGATGAACTTCCCGGTGGGGGTCACGGCGTTCGTGGTGCTCATGACGCTGGTGCCCGCCGGGGTCGGCACGGCGGTCGTGTGGATCGGGCTGCCGGTGCTGATGCTGGCGTTTCTGCTGCTCAAGGGTGGCGCGCGGGTCGAAAGGGCGCGGACGTACGCGCTGACGGACACGTTCATCGCGATGCCGTATCTGCCGTTGCCGGAAGGCGGGCACTGGCCGAGGTGGAAGGCACGGCTGCGTGACGCGCAGACGTGGCGTGACCTGGTGTACTTCCTGCTGCTGTTCCCGGTCGGGGTCGCCGAGTTCTGCCTGCTGGTGGGGTTCTGGGCGACGAGCCTGGGCCTGGTGGGGCTGCCGATCTACTTCCGGTACCTGCCCGATGGCGCCTGGTACTTCCCGCGCTGGGACGACCTGCACTGGATCACCGTCGACTCGACCGTGGAAGCGCTACCGTGGGCGGCACTGGGGGTGCTGTGCGTCGCGCTGTCGGTCGCGCTGACCAAGGCGATGGCGGGCCTGCACACCCGGTTCGCGGCTTCACTGCTCGGCCCGACGGCCCGGCGGCGCGAGCTGCTCGAAGACGATCTGGTGGAGCGGGAACTGAGTGTGACGAGCCGATGACGACCGAACTGGACCAGCCGCGTCCGCATCCCGCGAAGGCGATCGGCTACATGATCGTCAGCTTCCCGTGGCGGCTGCTGCAGTTCGTGCTGATCGTGACCTTGATGTCGGTCGGGATCAGCACGGTGGTGATCTGGGTGGGCATCCCGATCCTGATCGCCACGACCGCGCTGGTGCGCTGGTTCGGCGATGTGGAGCGCCGCTGGGTGCGGTCGGCGCTGTCCACGCCACTGCCGCCGATCGAGCGGAGCCCGACCGAGGGCCTGAGCATGCTGCGCCGCTGGCAGGTCCGGCTGACGGACCCGACGACGTGGCGTGACATGGCGTATCTGCTGCTCGCGTTCCCGATCGCCTGCGCGGAGTTCGCGCTCGGGCTGGCGTCGATCATCCTGGTGCCGATGGCGATCTGGGTGGTGCCGTGGATCGCCTGGGCGCACGGCAGGCTGGCGATGTGGCTGCTCGGCCCGAACAAGACCGCGCGCCTGGAGGTCAAGGCGGAGCGGCTGCAGGCTTCACGGGCCCGCGGTGTCGACGCCGCAGAGGCCGAACGCCGCCGGATCGAGCGCGACCTGCACGACGGCGCCCAGCAGCGGCTGGTCGCGGTCGCGATGAGCCTCGGCCGCGCGAAGGCGAAGTTCGAGCGTGACCCGGAAGCGGTGCGCGCGCTGCTCGACGAGGCGCACGTGGACGCCAAGCTCGCCGTTTCGGAGCTGCGTGACCTGGCCAGGGGCATCTACCCGGCGGTGCTGGGCGACCGCGGCCTGGACGCGGCGCTGTCGGCGCAGGCGGCGAAGTCGCCGATCCCGGTGGACGTGTCCGTCGAGGTCGAACCGCGCCCGCCAGCCGCCGTGGAGAGCACGGCCTACTTCATCGTCGGCGAGTGCCTGACGAACATCGCGAAGTACGCCGAAGCCTCCGAAGCCCGCGTCAAGCTGTGGCGCACCGACGACACGGTGGTCGTCGAGATCACCGACAACGGCAAGGGCGGCGCCGAGATCCGCCCCGGCGGCGGGCTGGCCGGTCTCGCGGACCGCGCGGCCACGATCGACGGGGTCATCACCGTGGTGAGCCCGGTCGGCGGCCCGACGGTCATCCGCGCGGATCTCCCCTGCACCTGGTGAAGCAGGCCCCTGGATAGGGTGTGAGCCTCGGGAAAGTCACCGAGTCACACACAGCTTGGGGGCCCGCATGCGGGTAGTGATCGCCGAAGACGCAGTGCTGCTTCGGGCGGGCGTGACAAGGCTCCTGGCGGACGAGGGCATCGAGACGGTGGCCGCCGTCGACAACGGCGACGACCTGCTCGGCGCGGTCAAGGAACACCGGCCCGACCTGGCGATCGTCGACGTCCGCATGCCACCGACGTTCACCGACGAGGGCCTGCGCGCGGCGATCGGGGCCCGCAAGGAGATCCCGGGCCTGCCCGTGCTGGTGCTGTCCCAGTACGTCGAGGAGAGCTACGCGGTCGAGCTGCTCTCCGGCGGCGCGGGCGGCGTCGGTTACCTGCTCAAGGAGCGCGTCGCCGACGTGGCGGACTTCCTCGACGCGGTACGCCGGGTCGCGGCGGGCGGCACCGCGATCGACCCGGACGTCATCGCCCAGCTCATGGCCCGCGGCCGCAAGAACCCGCTCGACGCGCTCACCAACCGCGAGTCCGAGGTGCTCGGCCTGATGGCTCAGGGCCTGTCGAACACCGCGATCGCGAACTCACTGGTCGTCTCACACGGCGCGGTCGAGAAGCACATCGGCAACATCTTCTCCAAGCTCGGCCTCGAAGCCAGCTCCGAGGAACACCGCCGCGTCCGCGCCGTCCTCACCTATCTCGGCCGCAGCTAGAAGGTCGTGAGTGGTACGGCCGGTTCTAACCGGCCGTAC